>CAZHOU010000094.1:0-6393 GCA_964534165.1 uncultured Zetaproteobacteria bacterium | reverse complement strand
CATTGGTGCCGGGAGCGTGCATTGGAGTAATTGGCTCCCCCGCACACGCGGGGATCGACCTATGCTCGATTGGTTGCACGTTACTGGCGAGGAGGCTCCCCCGCACACGCGGGGATGAACCGATCACAAGCCGCGGCAGGCATCATGGCATTCGCGTGATCGGCGTATCGTAGCGCCCTGCCGGCGAGGATGAGGATTTTTCGGCGTCGTGACCGAACTTTGTGTGGGACGGCTCACGTATCACCGCGACCGCAGGGCGCTTGCGCCGATCCTGGGCCGATCCTGGGCGATGCGGAGGCCGCAAAACTTGCTACAATGCCCGATCAAGAGCAGTTGCACTGGAGGTCGGCATAATGCAGGGCATTGATTTCATTACCGATGAAAAGGGCAAGAAAAAGGCTGTGGTCATCGATTTGCAGAAGCATCGTGATTTGGTCGAGGACCTGATCGACGGAATTGTGGCAGCAAACCGGCTCAAGAAGGAAAAACCGAAACGTGATTTTTCAGCAATGAAAAACAGGGTCTTGAAAGCCGTTAAGTGAAGTATTCCATCGAATACCTTCCTTCTTTCGAGAAGGATTTGAAAAAGCTAAGCGGCAAAATTGTAAAGGAAATTTTTGCAAGACTTGATGGATTTCCAGAAAACCCGAGGCCGCGCGGGTACAAGAAAATCAAGGGCAGCAAGGATCTCTACAGGCTTAGAGTCGGCGACTATCGTATTGTTTACCGTATCGATGACCGGCGAAAAAGCGCATGCCTGATCCTCGCAAGACACCGCAGCAAGGTTTATCAAAGCCTGAAAAACCTCTGAAATCCTTGGGAATCACGTATTTCTTGATTCACTGATGCTCATGTAAGTATTCGCCGCATGACCGCGATTTCGCGGAAAGGAGGATGAAGTCGTTTTTGACGATCGCCACCGTCGCCCTGGCCGTGATCGGCGTCGACAAGATGTTCAGCGTGTCCGACAAGGCCGTATTCCCCGCACACGCGGGGTTGAACCGCACTCCTGGGCAGCCTCTCCACATTCGGCGGTGCTCCCCCAGGCCTTCGGCCCGGGAGTGGATTGAAATCGAGGTTGACATTCGGGCGGGATGGGTTTTTAATTCACTTACGTGGTGATTTGACTAATCGGCTTGCCGCCACGTTAAAGAAGGTGCTAAAGAGATTCAGAGTTGCCGGCCTCTGAGGCCGGTTTTTTTTGGGCTTGCGCCCCGCGGGATTTGTGCTGATTGCAACCGCGTTACCAAATGCTAAACCGGCCGCCCCCGACGGGTGGCTCCGACAAAGGAGCGTCACATGAGCATAAACTTCCGAACCAAACCCGACCATCCCGACTACCCCTACATGATCGTGCGCCTGTACGCCGCGATCTACCAGCATGTGGACATCCATTTTCACCGCAGGAAGGAGGAATGCATCCACCGAGGCCTGGAACTCGTCTGCGCGGAGCCGTTCGATTCCGACGGAAAATTGACGGATATCGCCCGCGCCATGTTGATTTCCGAGGTGCGGGCACGAGTGAAGGAAACCGGCTTCCGGATGTGCATCGTGCTGGCACCGGATCGTGCCCTGTATGTCGAAATGGATGGGAGCGTCGAGGAATCCAACGAACCTCCGCATGCATCTCTTGAAGGCTTGGATCTGGAAGTCTACCAAGGCGGCGATATACCGACCCGGGAATCGCTCTCTGCTGAAAGCGAAGACCGCGAGAAGAGCCGATTTCCCGGCCATCCCGAGAACGAGGATGTGTAAGGTGTCCCAGGCCATCCGCTACCCCCGGGTGAGCAACAGGGGCGCCATCACCGTCGATGAACATCTCCCCCTCCCGGGGGCATGGTCGTGATCGGCGCCGTCATCGGCGACATCATCGGCAGTCGCTTCGAGCGGCACAATTGCACGCGGACGGACTTCGAACTCTTCGGCCGCCACAGCCGCTTTACCGACGATACCGTTCTAACCTTGGCCACGGCCGACGCCCTGCTGCACGGGCTGGATTACGCCGATGCCTACAAGAAGTGGCACGATCTCTACCCCCGCCGCGGATACGGATCCAGCTTTCTGTTGTGGATCGGCCGTCGGCGGCACTCCTTGCCCTCCTCCGCCTCTTGATCCCGATCAGAGAAGCAAGCATCGTAACATCGAAACTGCGGTACGATGTTTTTTCCGACGAAACCGAATACCAGATCTTTACGCGCTTTATGGTTGCTGTGGGCACTGACGTTCCACCTGCCGGTCCCGGCATGGGCCGGAATCGAAGTGAATGGCGTTCTCGTGCCGGATCGGGTCAACGTCCAAGGACGAGCGCTGGTGCTGAACGGGACAGGTACGCGGTCGGTGTTCATCTTCGATATCTACGTCGCCGCCCTGTTCCTCCCAAGGCCCATGCATGACGCGAGAGGAATCGTTCGGGCGGCGAGACCGGCGGAGATCCGACTGTATTTTCTGCGCGGCGGGCCCGGAGGCGGCCTGCTGGCCAGGGGCTGGACCTCGGGATTCGAACGCAATCAGGAACCCGCCGCCATGGCGCGCCTCAGGAACCGCCTGAAGCGATTCAACGCCCTATTCTCGAACGTCCGCAAAGGCGATGTCTTTGTCTTCGATTTCCTGACGGACCGCAGTACGCAGATTTTCATCAACGGCGCTCGACGGGAGGTTATCCCCGGCGCGGACTTTCAACGCGCGCTGCTCTCCGTTTGGCTGGGCGGAAGACCCGCCGACAAGGCACTAAAAAACGCATTGCTCGGCAAACGATGAGACGATTCGCACGAAATACCCTACAGGAAGGACCGGGCGCTCCGGATCAGCCTCCTTTCCTGCTTTCGAGGATGTCCTTCAGGGTGGCGAAATCCATGTCCAGCTCACGCTTGACCACCCGTGCCACGACGGGAGAGGCCACCTTGAAATAGTGGCCGACGTCGAGGTCCAGCGTGCGCTCGATCCGGGTGCCGCCGTCCACGGCCTCGAACTTCATGCTCGTTTCCATCTGGAACGGTCCCAGCGTGGCGCGGGCGCGCCAGTAGGTGCTGTCCTTGTTGCGCTCGACCACCTCCCAGGTCTGGTAGATCACGCGCCCAAGAAATTTCTCCTTGGTGCGGTAGATGGTGCCGACATCGACGGGTCCCTCGGAGACCTTTTCGGATTCGAGCACCGACGTCTGCCACAACGGGTCGTTCTCGCAATCGTCCACGAAAGCGACCACCTCCTCCAGAGGGCGGTGGATGACGATCGAGGATTCAATATGGCTTTTCGGCATGATGATCCCTCCTTGGCTCTTTTTTCATTCTAACATGATCGGCAAATGATCCCAGCATCCAAGAAGCCGGAAAGCGAGAGCATCCCCCCACGAGGATTTCATGTTACAATGAACGACATGTGGTCCTATTCCCATGACGGTTTCACCGTCCACCAGCTTTCGTCCCTGCGGGACAACTACATCTACCTGGTCGAAACGCCGGGGATGCTGGCCTGCGTCGACCCGGCCGAGGAGGCACCGGTGCGGGAGGCCTGCGCGCGGCTCGGTCGTGGACTCACGCACATCCTGAACACGCATCATCACTGGGACCATACCGGCGCCAACCTGAAACTTGCAGCCGCCTTCGACTGCGAGGTGTTGGGTCCGAAGCGCGAGGCCGATCGCATCCCCGGCCTCACCACGGCCGTGGACGAGGACGACCCCTTCCCCTTGGGTGACGCGGAGGCCACAGTGCTGGCGCTTCCCGGCCATACCCTGGGGCACATCGGCTTCTTGATCGGGGATGCCCTCTTCTGTGGCGATGCCCTGTTCGGGGGCGGGTGCGGGCGCTTGTTCGAGGGCACACCGGAGCAGATGTGGGGAAGCCTTATGAAGATCATGGCCCTTCCGGATGCCACCCGCTTCTACTGCGCCCATGAATACACGGAGAGGAACCTTGAATTTTGCCTGCGGCACGGAATGCACAACGATGCCATCGAGGCGCGCCTGCGGCAGGTGCGCGAAAGACGGCGCAAGCGCCTGCCCACCATTCCGGGCACCCTGGGCGAGGAGCGAAAAACCAACCCCTTCCTGCTCGTGGCCGATCCCGCCTTCCGCCACACCTACGCCGCGGATCACGACCTTCCAGATGATCCTGTCCGCGTGTTCGCCCACATCCGCGCCGCCCGGGACCGGTGGTGACTGGTGATCGGCGATTGAAGGGAAAACGGGGACATATATGATCCACCCCGCCTTGCAGTTTACTTTCTTCCGGATGTATAGCCCGCAAAAGTGAAATTGTCCCCGCCTCTCTGCGGCTCACGGCCGCGGCATCGGCAAGCGCAGCTCCCGCAGCACCACCGGCTGCCGCCGGGAGAGAAGTCGACGGGCGTGCACCCGCAACTCCGTCCTGTCCTTTCCGAGCTTGATGACGATCGTTTCGTCCACATGCACATCCTCCAGCACCGCCGTGTGCACGATTCCGCCGCCGACCCGGGTCGGTTGCTTGCAGCAGACGAAGACCCGCCTGTGGACGGGCAGTCTCTTCGTATTCAGCCGCCGCACCGCGGCGGCAGTGATCTCCGCGTATGCGTGTCGTCGCGGATCCAGCAGACGCAGCCACAGGTCATGCCGCGGTGGTGGCGGCGCGTTGCGCGGCAGGGCGCCAGTGGTGAGAAAATCCATGATGACCTTCGAATCAATAAAATGCCTGGCCAAGTCATGATGACCGGCGCCGAAAACCGTGTTCCTGCCCCACGGCAGATAGGCCGAGTGCGCGCCCACGATGTAGTCCGCGTGCGCCACCCCCTCGTCGCCGACATAGACATTGAGAACCTGCACGCCTTGCATTTCCGCCCCCTCCCCGATATCGAGCTGCCATAGAAAATCGCTGCCCGGCTGCAGTTCGTCGGCCTGAAGGCTGCCGGCCGGATTGATGCCGGCCAGTTCGGCCAGCGTTCCCGCCGCCTCGGCACCGAAATGCGGGGTGGCCAGGAAGACCAGCCTGCGTATGCGTCGGGATCCATGATGGCGCAGGTATTGACGCACCAGCAGGCCGCCCATGCTGTGTGCCACGATGTCCACGCGACGAAAGCCGCGCAGGTAACGTTCGAGCTCCTCCTCCACAATCTCAAGCGGGGGGAAGCGACCGGTCAGCACGCCGCTGCGGTAGGAAAAGTAATAGATGTCGCGGCCGAGCCTCTTCTCGACCGCCGCCAGCCTTTGTGCGTCCGGCCAACTGAATTCACTGCCATTCCAGCCGTGCACGAGCACGATCGGCACCACCTCCGGGTAATCGCTCTGCATCAGGGTATCCATGGCCTGCCACTTCTGCCACAGGTCCTCGGTGAGATGCAGGCGTGTCCTGGCGCATGCGGCCAGCGCCAAGGCCAGGATGAAAAGCAGTAGCGCGCGCGCAAGCCGCATGCGTTCAGCGCCCCGCAGCCGCGGCATCCACGTACCACTCGGCGGCGGCAAGCCTCGCCGCCGGCAGATCTTCTCCGCGCCGGATTCGCATCACCGCCGCATGCTTGGCCTCTCCGGCCGCCATGACAAGACGCCGGCGGGCTGAATTCAACAGGGAAAGACCCATCGACACCCGCTCCGGCGGCGGCTTGGGAGCATCATGCACGGGCACCACGGGGCGGGGATCCCGCAGCGCCGGATGGCCGGGGAAGAGGCTCGCCGTGTGGCCGTCCTCTCCAAGACCCAAAAGCACGAGATCGAGCACAGGCACGGATGCGAGTTCCCGCGCATAGGCCGCGGCAGCCGCATCGGGACCCAGCTCGGCGGGTATGGGATGAATCTGTTCCGCCGGCAGCGGCACATGCCGCAGAAGCGCCTCCGCGGCCATCGCATCGTTGCGGCCGGGCGACCCTCGGGGCAGGCAGCGTTCGTCGCCGAACCAAACGTGCACGCGCTGCCACGGCACGCTTTTCGCGCGCAACGTCTCGTAGGCGCGCCGGGGGGTACGGCCGCCGGCGAGCACCAGATGGAACACCCCGCGCGTGCGCACATCCGCTTCGGCGCAGGACGCGATCGAATCCGCCACCGCCGCCGCCAGTCCTTCCGCATCCGGAAACACGTGCAGTCTCAGGCCGGGAGCCGCCATCCTCCCTCGCAGCCCTCGACCAGTTTGTCCATGCCGGGGATGTCCCAGGTGCCGGCCGGATAGAGCGTGACCACCCGGCTTTCGTCCCAGACCTCGAGGATGGGCATCAGCACGCGCCAGGCCTCCTCCACCTCGTCGGCGCGGGTGAAGAGCGTGGCGTCCCCGCGCACCACATCGTGCAGCAGGGTCTCGTAGGCCTCCGGCCTCATCTCCCCCTCGCCGGCATAGTGGGCGTGAAGGCGCAGCGAATGCCTCCCCATCGCCCGCCCCGGACGCCTCGTGTCACGTGCCCGACCAAGCCACGCACCTGGACGAGGATGCAAGACCA
>CAZHOU010000093.1:0-6414 GCA_964534165.1 uncultured Zetaproteobacteria bacterium | reverse complement strand
CAGGTGGCCATCCACCTCATATGAATTTACAGCAGTATAGGGACTCAACCGACTGCGCCCCCGAAAAAACCATGGAGAAACCATGCAGGAGCCCGAAAGATTTCGAACCCTGGCCTATCGAGAGGTCATTGACCCCGCCGCATCCCCCCGGAGCTGTCGCATCAAACGTCATGCCGCCGAAGCCATGGAAAAAGCGGCCGCTCGACATTACCCGCATGAGGCTTGTGGCTTGTTGTTGGGAAAGATGACGGCCACCGGCTGGTGGATCGATGAGGCCAGGGAAACACCGAACCTCAACACGGAACGTACCCGGGACCGCTTCATCCTTGACCCTCAGGCCTACCGCTCCGTGGACAGGGAATTGCATGGCAGCGGGCGGGAGATCGTGGGCATTTATCACAGCCACCCCGACTGCCCGGCGAAACCTTCCCCCACGGATCTTGCCAACGCCTGGGAAGGTTTCGCCTATGTTATCATCGCCGTTGTGAAGGGCGAAGCAAAGGATATGCGCTGCTGGACATTGAATGAGGACGGGAATCGTTTTCAGGCCGTTCGCATGCAAGCGAAGCGGGACTGAGAAGACTCCTTGTTGATGCGCCTGAACCTTCTCCTTTTTTGCCTCCTGCTGACCGCTTGCACGACAACCGCGCCGCGCCCGCCCCAGGCAGACGAGATGCCCCAATCCCGGGATGTCTCCATTGCCGCGCGTGATCCAACCTTCCTGTATCTGGCGGCCGAGCAAGCCATCCTGAACGGCAGGCCGGAACTGGCCGCACGCTTCCTGACGGCACTTTTGCAGAAGGATCCGCAGGCGGTTCTTCCCCGCCTGCAACTGGTGGACCTCCTGTTGCAGTTGCAACAGGTGGATGCTGCCGAAAAGCAGGCCCGGATCCTGATACAGCGCCAGGATCTGGGAGCGGAGGCCCGAGCAAAGGCCCTCCTGCTCCTGGCTCGGATTCACGCCGTCCGGGGCCATAACGACAAGGCCATCGCGCTGCTGCAACCGTATCTCAAACACCACCCGCGGGCCGATTCCGTCCGCCGCATGCTCGTGCGTCTGCTAGCAGCGGAGGAACGCTATTCGGAGGCCCACCGGCAGATCCAAGAGGCCTTGAAAAGAGGTGGTGATGTTCGCCTCTACCGCCTGGATGCCGAACTCTACATCCGCGAGGGAAAATTGCGGCAGGCCGAGACTGTCCTGCGCGCCATGCGCAAGCGAGTGCCCGATCGACCGGAACCGGTGGTGTTATTGAGCCGCATCGCCATTCAGCAAGGAAGGAATGCGGAGGCGGAACACCTGTTGCGGGATTACCTGAAAACGCATCCCGATTCACTCAGTGTCAGCAACGCCTTGGGGCGCCTTCTGGTCCGGCAAGGGCATCTCAAGGAGGCCATCGAGATCTATGAGAGCATCTCCCGCCGCACCGGTAACCGTCCGGAAGTGCTCACCGCTCTGGGGTTGCTCTACTATCAACATCAGGATTATGCCCGAGCCGCGACGGCCTTCCGCAGGGCCCTGGCCAAATCACCATCGAACAAGCTGCGCCTGTACCTGGCCGCGAGCCTGGAAGCCGAGGGAAAGAATCGTGAGGCCGCCCGCATCTATCGCAGCATCAAGCGTGATACCAGCAGCTATCTGGATGCCCGCCTGCGGCTGGTGGCGATCGATCTGCAGGCCGGAAGAACCAACGCCGCCATCGCCGGACTTAGAAGGATCATCAGGAATTATCCCCGTTCCGGCGAGGCCTATGCGATGCTCTCCTCCGTGTTGCTGCAACAGAAAAAATACCGCCTCCTGCTTTCGGAAACGGCGGCGGGGATGCAACTGCCAAAGCCGCCGGCCCGGCTCCTGTTCAACCGCGCTGCGGCCTTTGAGGGATTGAAAAAATATGCCGCGGCCGTGGCCCTGCTGCGAAAGCTTCTGGCTTCGAAACCGGACGATGCCGAAGCGCTCAATTTCCTCGGCTATGTCTATGCCGAGATGGGCGCCCATCTGGACGAGGCCGAACAACTGATCCGCCGCGCCCTGAAGAAAAAGCCCGGCAACGGCTATTATCTCGACTCCCTGGCCTGGGTCTTCTACAAGCGCGGGGATTATGCTCGCGCGCTCAAGATCCAGCGCCGGGCCGTAAAGAAAATTCCGAACGATCCCGTCATGCAGGAACACTTGGGCGACATTTTGTGGCATCATGGAGAAAAGAAGGCGGCCCGCGAGGCTTGGCGCAAGGCCATCCGTCTCGGACACGAAGATCCCGACGCCCTGCGACGCAAGATACGGAAAGGACCGTGAAAAGCAGGCTTGCCCCCATCCTGCTCGCGGCCGTGATGCCGATTTTAACGGCCGCAGCCGCCACGCGGGAATCCGGGATCGGCCCCTATCACCAAATCCATGCGCGTATTCTCGTGGCCGAACCCGATCATGCCTGGCAGGCCATGATGGATTGGCGCTCAGTCCAATCCAGCACAGGCTGGATTCGCCTCGTTCACACCGTCGGCGGTCGTATCATCGAACTACGTTGGCAGGGTCATACGATGTGGCTTCGTGACAATCAGGCCAAGAGCAGCGACTGGCGCCGCATCGACCAGCAGGAACTCTCCTCCCACGGCATCGTCATTACACCGGTGGAACTGTCCACATTCCTCGGGGGGCGCATGCCGGCGGGATTTCAAGCGACAGCCCCGAACCGCTGGTCGATTCACCGCAACCACAGCCGTATCCGCGTACAGTGGAACCGCGAGCGAAGACGCCTGACATTCAGCGACATGAAACACGCACGCAAGGCCGTCATCCTCATCCTCGATGCAAACGAAGAGACACAACATTGAACGATCGATCATGGAATTGAGGCTTCCCGCTGTCGCCAAGATCAACCTGCACCTGCGGGTTTACGGCAAAGGATCCGGAGGCTACCACAATCTCGACACCAGCTTCGTCTACGTGGATGTGGCCGACACCCTTGTCATCCATGAGGCGAACAAACTCATTGTCACGTGTTCCGAGCCGAATCTGAACGGAGAGAAGAATCTGGTCTTCCGGACTCTCGAAGCCTTGCGCCGGACCTTTCGGGTCTCCCGGGGCCTTGAGGTGCATGTGCACAAGCGCATTCCCATCGAAGCGGGCCTGGGCGGCGGCTCATCGGACGCCGCCACCGCGCTTGCGGCCGCCAATGTTCTGTGGCGACTGAATCTGGAGCGTGACCGCCTGATCGAGTTCGCTCGCACCTTCGGTGCCGACATCCCCGCTTTTTTGTACGGCCGCGCCAGCCGCGCCCGTGGCATCGGCGATATACTGCAGCCGCTGAAATTCGATCCGCCCGGCGGGGATGTCGTGGTCGCCTGGCCCGGCAGCGGGCTTTCCACCTCCGCGGTGTTCGCCCGCTTCGATGCGGATCGTGGCGAGGAAGCTTTGGAATTGACCCCTTCCGGAGCGGGCGATATCCTCCGCACCGCCTCACGAGCCGTTGCAGATGCTTCCCTGCCGCTGGGTCTCAATGATCTTGAACAGGTGGCATGCAAAATGTGTCCCGGGCTTGACGCATTATTGACGGCGATGCGTGCAGGAGGAAGAAGGGCATGGATGAGTGGCAGTGGCACGGCCTGTGTGGCCCTGGTCGAGAATGCCGCGGCAGCACGGGAGCTGGCCCGGGCACTGATACGCAAAGGCATGGCTACCTGGACACATGCCGGCCGCTTGCTCTTCCGGCACCCTCTCGACGTCTCTGCGCTCAAACGGAAACTTGGGGCGTAGCCAAGTGGTAAGGCAACGGGTTTTGATCCCGTCATGCGCAGGTTCGAATCCTGCCGCCCCAGCCATACAACGGTACCGGCAATCCAGCCGACCGACACGCGAGGACTGAAAACGTGATGGAAGAACGGCTGCGCCTTTTCTCCGGCACCTCGAACCCAAAGCTGACCCAGGACATCTGCGACTATCTGCGCATGCAGCCGGCGGATCTCCATATCCAGCGTTTCTCGGACGGCGAGATCTTCATCCGCATCGGCGAGACCATTCGCGGACTCGATGCCTTTTTCATCCAGAGCACCTCAACGCCGGCCAATGACAATCTGATGGAGTTGCTGATCTTCATCGATGCCGCCAAGCGAGCCTCTGCGCACCAAATCTGCGCCGTGATCCCCTATTTCGGCTATGCGCGCCAAGACCGCAAGAGCGCCAGCCGCACGCCAATCACCGCCAAGCTGGTGGCGGACATGATTACCGCCGCCGGTGCCACACGCGTACTGACCATGGACCTGCATGCCGCCCCCATTCAGGGCTTCTTCAATATTCCGGTGGACAACATCTACGCCGCCCCCATCTTCAAGAAAGACATCGAATCCAGAGGCATGGACGACGTGGTCATCGTGTCGCCGGATGTCGGCGGTGTCGTTCGTGCGCGTGCCCTGGCCAAGCGCCTGCATGTCGACATCGCCATCGTCGACAAGCGCCGGCCGGCGCCCAATGAAGCTGTCGTCATGAACGTGATCGGCGAGATCGAGGGTAGGCACTGCATTCTACTCGACGACATGGTGGATACGGCCGGCACATTGTGCGGGGCTGTGGATGCCCTGCTCGATCGTGGTGCCCGTCGGGTTTCCGCCTATGCCACGCACGGCGTCCTGTCCGGCCCGGCGGTCGAAAGGCTGGCCGCATCCCCCCTGCATGAACTGGTCATCACCGACACCATTGCTCAGCCCGAAACGGTGCTGGCCACCGGCAAGGTGCGTATCCTGACCGCCGCTCCCATGCTGGCGGAGGCGATCAGCCGCATCTACAGTGCCCGCTCCGTAAGCAGCTTGTATAACTAGCGCGACGGCTTAGAATCCCGCGCGCCTGAAAGAAGGGCACGCCGACGCGGGAAGACCCGCGGGCGCATCTTGGGTTCATAAGGAGAATGGAATGAGTGATTTTGTATTGGCGGCTGAATTGAGAGAGAAGACCGGGCGCGGTGAAGCCCGGCGCCTGCGTCGCTCGGGAAGGCTGCCGGCGATCATCTACGGTGGCGACAAGCCGGAGCTTCCCGTATCACTGGACGCCCTGACCGTCTCGAAACTGCTGCAGAACGAATCCTTCTACACTTCGATCATCGAACTCAAGGTGAAGGGAGTGCGGGGTGTCCACAAAGGCCTGGTCAAGGAGATTCAATGGCATCCGGTGCGTGACGATGCCATGCACATCGATTTCATGCGTGTCTCCTCTGCTTCCACGGTGCATCTGGAGGTGCCGGTGCACGCCGCCAACACCGAGGAATGCCCCGGCGTGATCAAGGGCGGGCTGGTGGAGATCATCCGTCACGCCCTCGAAGTCACGTGCCGGGCGGATCGGATCCCCGAAAGCATCGATGTCGATTGCAGTGGGCTGGAGATCGGCGATTCGGTGCATGTGGAGGATCTGGTTCTTCCGGAGGGCGTGGAGGTACTCCATGATGTCAATTTCACGGTGCTGACCATCGCCGCCCCCACCAAGATGGAAGCCGCTGCTCCATCCGGTGAGACCGAGGAGGGCCCAACGGGCGAAGAGTGAGCACGGGTGAAACTCCTGGTCGGCCTGGGCAATCCGGGTGATACTTATGCGAACACGCGCCACAACATCGGCTTCCGCTTTCTTGACTATCTGGCCCGGAGCCTGAATCTGCGTTTCATCTCAAGCACCCGGTTTCCTGCCGAAACCGCATCCTGGCTGCGGCCGGGAGACAAGGTGTTGCTCGTCAAGCCGCAAACCTTCATGAACAACAGCGGCGAGGCCGTGGCCGCCATCGCCCGCTATTACCGCCTGGACACCGAGCGGATCTTCGTCGTCCACGACGACATCGATCTGCCACCGGGGAAGGTGCGTCTTCGACGTGGAGGCGGCCATGGCGGACACAACGGGCTCAAATCCCTGAATGCCCACCTGCCCGACAGCCATTACCACCGTATTCGGATCGGCATCGGTCGGCCCGATCAGGGCGAGGTGACGCCCTGGGTGCTCGGAGCCTTGAACCGGGAGGAACGAAGCCTGGAGGAACGCGTTTTTTCAGCCCTCTGCTCGGAGATCGAGACAGTCTTGAACGGCGATCTTCCCGCAGCGGCCAGCCGCATCCATCTGCGGCTGCAGGAGGGCTAATCCATGGCCCTCGGGATCGGCATCGTCGGCCTGCCCAACGTCGGGAAATCGACGCTGTTCAACGCCCTTGGAGGCGGCAAGGCCGAGGCCGCCAATTACCCCTTCTGCACCATCGACCCGAACATCGGCATCGTGCCGGTGCCGGATCCGCGCCTTGAGCGGCTTGCCACGATCGTGAAACCGAAGGAGATCCATCCCGCGGTGGTGGAATTCGTCGACATCGCGGGGCTCGTGGCCGGTGCCGCCAAGGGGGAAGGACTCGGCAATCAATTCCTGGCCAACATCCGCGAATGCGCCGCCATTGCCCATGT
>CAZHOU010000092.1:0-6425 GCA_964534165.1 uncultured Zetaproteobacteria bacterium | reverse complement strand
AACCGATGGTTGGCCAGCGTCCAGAAGCAACAACCGGCGCCGAGTGACGAGGGCGCGGCCGTGCGTTTGAAATACTGCACCCAGCTTTCCACACGGCCGCCGGTCATCAAGGTGTTCTGCAATCGTCCGCGAGCCGTGCGGCAAAGTTATCGCCGCTACCTCGAACATCATTTCCGCGAGTACTTCAAACTTCCCGGCGTTCCCCTGCGATTGCTTTTTTCAGCCACGAAAAATCCGTACAGCGGCCGCAGTTGAATCGCCGCATGCCCTGCTATGAAGACTCACGAATTCTCGCCTGCCCGGCCGGACACGTCTATCGGGTGGTGATGGATATCGAGGCCTATCCGGAATTTCTTCCCTGGGTGGCCGAGGCGCGGGTGCTTTCGCGCATGGACAATGAGTTGACGGCGGAATTGGTTGCGGATTTCAAGGGGATTCGCCAGGGCTTCCGCACCGTGGACCGTTTCATCCCCGGAAAACTGGTGGAGATCCGGTTGCTCGAGGGACCGTTCCGCTTTCTTGAGAGCGTGTGGTCCTTTGAGGAGCGGAATGCAGAGTCCTGTCGGGTTCACTTCTCGATCGAATTCGAGTTCAAGAACTTGATGCTTGGTCTTGTGGCCTCCCCCGTGTTCGGCCATGCTTGCATGACCATGGCGCACACCTTCGAGAAGCGGGCCATGGCCTTGTATCGGAAGGGGGACCGTTGAAGAAAATGAACTTTCTGATCGATCACGGCTGACAGGGGAACAAGGGGTTTGCAGAAAACGTTTACGCTCGTGCATCTTTCCATGCTGGTGCTCATCTGGATCGGGGGGCTGATCGTGGTCCTTGGGTGGCATGCAAGCCCACTGCCCGTCCTCTTGTTGTTGCTCGTGGTCACCTTGCTGGCCGCATCCGGCTTTTTTTTGCTGCATCGTTTTTTCCGGCAATTGCGATCCTTGATCGAGATGCCGGCCGCGGTCGCGGGCGATCCGTTGCCGGCCGTCGATGCCGGGGCACCGAAGGAGTTGCATGAGTTAGCCGCCCGTTTCGATCGCTTGCAGCGGGAGGTCGATCGTCACAAGAGGAATTTCCGGGAGGTCGGCGACCGCCTTCTCGTGTGTTCGAAGGAACTCGAGGCCTACAAGCAAAAACTCAAGGAGGAATCCATCCTCCGCGCCTATCTTGCCCGTTATGTGGGGGAGGACGTGGTGGAGCAGATGATCCTTTCACGCAAGGCGGATCCGCTGCGCAACGAGCGTTGCGAGGCGACCTTGTTGTTCGCCGACATCCGTTCCTTCACCACGATCTCCGAGCATATGTCTCCGGAGGAGATCATCTCCATGCTCAACGAATATTTCAACGAGATGGTCGACATCATCTTCAAGTACGGCGGCATCCTCGACAAGTTTGTCGGTGATGAATTGATGGCCGTGTTCCGCCAGGGGGAGGAAGCGTCCGAAGGCCCCATGAACGCCGTCACCGCCGCCATCGTGATGCAGAAGAGGATCCGCGACATGATGGAGGAGCGAAACGCCCGGGGCAAGCAGGTGTTCGAGGTCGGCATCGGCATCAACACCGGCCAAGTGGTCATGGGCAACGTCGGGGCCAAGAATCGCCTGGATTACACGGTGATCGGCGACACGGTCAATGTCGCGGCGCGCCTGGAACAGATGGCGGAGGGCCAGGAGATCATCGTCAGCGAGGACACGTACAAGTATTGCCGGGAACATATCCCGATGCGGGAGAAGGGGGAAATCACCGTCAAGAATCGGGCCCTGCCGGTCAAGTGCTACGAGGTGATTCTTCGCTGAGTGGGGGGTGGTTGACCGCGTTATCGGTGTCCGGGGCTTGAAAGAACAAAGGTCACCGGCCCGTCGTTCACCAGCTCGATCCGCATATGTGCGCCGAAACGGCCGCAACAGGTGGCGGCGTGGCGCTGCCTCAACATTGCGGCGAGCTCCTCAAACAGGTGTTCGGCGCACTTCGGCGCCGCCGCCCGGGAAAAGCTTGGGCGGGAACCCTTGCGCGTGTCCGCAGCCAGCGTGAAATTGGGGACCAGAAGCAGTTCCCCACCTGCTTCCACAAGGCTTCGATTCATCCTTCCCTCGTGGTCGGCGAAGATGCGGTAGCCGAGTATGCGCTCGCACATGCGTGCAAGCCGCTTGCGATCATCCCCGGCTTCAAAGGCAACGAACACGCACAGGCCAGGGCCAATGGCCGCAAACTCCGTTTCGCCGATCCGGACCCGTGCCCGCCGGACCCGCTGCAACAACGTCACCATGGACGGCGCCCCCGTTGGTTTTCTTCATTCACCCTGCTGGTAGATTGCTCGAATGCGGCAGGAAAACAAGCTTCGGGTTTGGTCCTGGGCCATGTACGACTGGGCCAATTCGGCCTTTGCCACGACGGTGATGGCGGGCTTTTTTCCGATTTTCTTCAAGCAATACTGGGCCGCCGGCATGCCCTCCAGCAAAAGCACCTTTTGGCTCGGGGTGGCCAACGGCGTCTCCGGCCTTTTGGTGGCCTTGATGGCCCCGGTCCTGGGTGCCGTCGCCGATCAGGGAGGCGGCAAGAAACCTTTGCTCGCCGGCTTCACGGTGCTCGGGGTCGCCATGACTGCCGGTCTCTATTTCGTCTCCCAGGGACAGTGGGCGGCGGCGGCCATGCTCTACGCCTTGGCGGGGATCGGCTTCTCCGCCGGCAACATCTTCTACGACGCACTGTTGACCGATGTTTCCCCTTCGCGGTTGCTGGATCGAATCTCCGCGCTGGGTTACGGCTTGGGATACCTCGGCGGAGGTCTGCTCTTCGGCTTGAACGTTCTGGCCACCCTGCATCCGTCCTGGTTCGGCTTGGCGGACCGCCAGGCGGCGGTGCGCGCAAGCTTCGCCAGCGTCGCGATCTGGTGGGCACTCTTTTCCCTGCCCATGATGGTATGGGTGAGGGAAAGACAGGCCGTCGGTTTGCGTTTCGGTCGCGGCCTGTTCCGCGCCGCCCTCAGGCAGTTTTCCGATACTTTCCGGCATATCCGATCCTTGAGACCGGTGTGGATGTTCCTCGTTGCCTATTGGCTGTACATCGACGGTGTTGGCACCGTCATCCGCATGGCCGTCGACTACGGGTTGGCCTTGGGATTCGACGTTCATGTGCTCGTATCCTCCCTCCTCATCACGCAGTTCATCGCCTTCCCGGCTGCCATTCTGTTCGGGCGCATCGGCGAGCGCTTTGGCGCCAAAAGCGGCATTCTCCTCGCCATCGCCGTGTATTGTGGCCTTTGCCTGTGGAGCGTATTCATGCACGAGGCCCGTGATTTCTATTGGCTGGCGGGGATCTCCGGACTGGTCATGGGCGGCCTGCAGGCGTTGAGCCGTTCCATGTACGCGGCCTTGATTCCGGTGGATCGTGCCGGAGAATTCTTCGGCTTCTACAACATGATGGGTAAGTTCGCGGCTGTGCTGGGGCCGATCCTGATGGCCTTGGTGAGCCTGGGTACGGGCAGCAACCGGATGGCCGCCCTTTCCGTGATCGTGCTGTTCGTCTCCGGTGGCATGTTGCTGCTGCGGGTGGAAGCGAAAACACAGGACTGAGTAGAAAAACGGGAGACGGGAGATGGGAGACGTGAGACGAAAAGAGAAGGACTGAGGGCCGAGGACTGAGGACTGAGGGGGAAAGAGAAGGACTGAGGACTGAGGACTGAGGACTGAGAGAACGGCGTAAGGTTTCTCTCTCCAAGGCGCCAAGAACTATGGGGCCTCTCGCCAAGACGCCAAGATCGCCAAGAATCGGGGGACGGGAGACGAAAAGCAGAGGACTGAGGACTGAGGACTGAGGGAAAAGCGAAGGACTGAGGACTGCACAGAAGAACGTGAGACGCGAGACGTGAGATGGGAGACGTGAGACGTAAGGCGTGAGATGTGGAGTCTGGAAGGGGGAAATTATGCAGGATCGAACACAATTGCAGAGGATCGCGGAGAATCTGGGAATCCCCGGCTTGAGGCGCCACATCTTCCTCTGCTGCGATCAGAGCGAGCCCAAATGTTGTACGCTCGCGGAAGGGCTTACGGCCTGGCACTATCTCAAGAAGAGGCTGGATGAACTCGGGCTCTCCGGGACCGGGGGTGTCTTCCGCACCAAGGCCAACTGCCTGCGTATATGCAGCTCGGGACCCATTGCCCTCGTCTATCCCGACGGTACATGGTACCACTCGTGTACGCCCGAGGTGCTGGAGCGCATCATCCAGGAACATCTGATCGGTGGAGAACCGGTGCGGGAGTACATCATCACGACGCATCGGCTGGAGTCGTAGGTCATGGAGCGGCGAATGGTCTATGATTGGTGCGTGGGTATGCTGCTGGCATTCTTGTTCGTATATCCGGCTTATGGAGGTGAAGGCATGGCGCTTGTGATTTCTTCTTCCGCTTTTCCCCACAGGGGGGAAATCCCCGCCAAATACACCTGCGAGGGTGACGATATATCTCCGCCGCTTACGTTTTCCGGCGTCCCCTCCGGAACCGAGAGCCTGGTGTTGATCGTCGACGATCCGGATGCGCCGGATCCGGCGGCACCGAAGATGACCTGGGTGCACTGGCTGCTCTACAACCTGCCGCCGGATACGCCCGGCCTGGAGGAAGGCGTGCGCAGTTTGCCGCCAGGCACGTTGGAGGGAACGAACGACTGGCATCGAACCGGTTACGGCGGTCCATGCCCGCCGATCGGCCGCCATCGTTATTTTTTCAAGTTGTATGCGCTGGACAAAAAACTGCCGGATTTGCATCGTCCGACCAAGGCGGCGCTGGAACGCGCCATGGACGGTCATATTCTGGCACAGGCGGAGTTGATCGGTACCTATCGCAAGAGCCGCTGATCCCGCGTACCGAAAGCGCCCACCCCCTACCGGGAAAAGAAGCGACGCAGGAATCCACAGCGGTTCTGGAGGTGGAAGGCCTCCAGCAAGAGCGTCGCGATGACGACGAGGAGGGAGGCAAGAACCAGGCCGGCGGCCGGTGCGAAGAGCCAGAGCACGCTGTTTTCGGCCCCTTTTGGCCCCATTTGCACGGTTCGGAAGCCCATCAGAATCCAGGCCGGCGGGTAGGCCAGGGCGCCGATCCCGAGGGCCCAGGCAAGCAGTTTTTTCCAGCGGCTTTTCAGGGATGTGGCGGCGGCGATCAGCTGCACAACGGCGGCGAGGATGCCGACTCCCATCCAGTGGATATGGCCCCGCAACAGTCTGCGCATGGCCTCCTTGCTGAGACTGCCGGAATGGACGTGCGGCTTTTGGATTTCTTTCCGGGGACGGGTGGGGAGTGACGTTTCCGATGCGTGCGTATGAGGCACGCCCGTCACGTGCGGTGCTTTCCGGTGCAAACGTTCCTGTCGTTCAAAGCCGCTGTGCAATTGATTGTGGAAGGTGGCCAGGTATCCAGCCCAAAAGATACCCAGGATTGCGGCGAGGAGAGACAGGATCAATCCATGGCGGATGTCGTCGATGCCGTTCATACCATCCCCCCTTCCGCATCGGGTGCGGCCTGTGCCGTGATCAAAGGATGTACCGCGACAGGTCTTCGTTTTCGGTGATGTCCGCCAGGCGCTTGCGAACATAAGCCGCATCGACCACGAGTTCCTTCTCGGCGCGGTCCGGGGCCTCGTAGCTTACCTCTTCCAGTACGCGTTCGAGCAATGTATGCAGCCGCCTGGCACCGATGTTCTCGGTCTGCTCATTGACCAGAACGGCCAGTCGGGCGAGTTCATTCACGCCGTCATCGGTAAAGCTCACACGCAGGCCTTCGGTGGCCAACAGGGCCGCATACTGCTTGGTCAAGGCATTCTCGGGCTCGGTCAGGATGCGCCGGAATTCCTTTTCGCCCAGCGCGCTCAACGCCACGCGGATTGGGAAGCGCCCCTGCAACTCGGGGATCAGGTCGGACGGCTTCGCCAGATGAAAGGCGCCGGAGGCGATGAACAGGATGTGATCGGTCTTCACGGCCCCGTGGCGTGTATTCACCGTCGTGCCCTCCACCAGGGGAAGGAGATCCCGTTGCACACCCTCGCGTGAGACATCCGCATCCTTGCCCTCGCGGTGAGTGATCTTGTCCATCTCATCGAGGAATACGATGCCATCGTTCTCCGCGCGAGCAACGGCTTCCTCCTTGATGCGATCCATGTCCAGCATGCGGGCCGCTTCTTCCTGTTTCAGATACTTGAGGGCCTCCTTGACCGGCATGCGCCGCCGCTTCGCCTGGCCGGAGAGAAGGTTTCCGAACATGTCCTTCATGTTGAGGTCGATTTCTTCGTTTCCCTGGCTGGAAAAGACCTGCATGATCGGCAATTGCGGGCTCGCCTGCACCTCGATCTCCACCTGCCGTTCGTCCAGTTCCCCATTGCGCAATTTCCTGCGCATCTTCTCGCGTGAATCGTTGCCTGTGCGCGCCGGACTGGTGGAGATT
>CAZHOU010000091.1:0-6449 GCA_964534165.1 uncultured Zetaproteobacteria bacterium | reverse complement strand
GTGATGGAGACCTCAACCCCTGTCACGCCGGGGATCCTTGAGACGGCCGCCTCTGCACGCCGTCGGAATTCATCCTTGACCGGGCAGGCCGGGGTCGTCAGTTCCAGGATGAAGGACACGCGGCCGTCGGCGATGGAAACGTTCTTGACGAAACCGAGCGTAACGATGTCCTTGCCGAAATCGGGATCGATGATGTCCCGCAGGGCTGCCAGCACCTGCTCTTTCGTGATCGTGGCCATGGCGATTCCTCCGCAGCTTGCTTCCGCTTGAGATTTGAATACTATACCATTTTCGTCAAGAATAAAACCGGCCGAAATCGGGGACTCACAGCGACTTGTGCCAAACGATCCGATTGTCATGCTCGGCACGTGGGGATATTGTGGCCGCCATCAGAAACGCAGGGAGTAAACGACAAGTGATGAACAAGGATCGAAGCGAGCGCAAACACATGATCGACGGCAACGAGGCCTGTGTCTATGTGGCCCATCGCACGCATGAAGTGATCGCCATCTACCCGATCACACCTTCATCGCCCATGGCCGAGCGCGCCGACGCCTGGTCCGCTTCTGGCCGGCGGAACCTTTGGGGAGAGGTGCCGCGAATCATTGAGATGCAAAGCGAGGGCGGGGCCTCCGGCACCGTACACGGCTCCCTGCAGACCGGGGCCCTGACGACGACCTTCACCTCGTCCCAGGGCCTGCTGTTGATGATCCCCAACATGTACAAGATCGCCGGCGAACTGACCGCCGCCGTGTTCCATGTCGCCGCGCGCTCGCTCGCCTGCCAGGCCTTGTCGATCTTCGGCGACCATTCCGATGTCATGGCCGTACGCTCGACCGGCTTCGCCATCCTGGCCTCCAACACGCCGCAGGAGGCCATGGATTTCGCTCTCATCGCCCAAGCGGCGACGCTCAAGGGCCGTATTCCCGTCGTACATTTCTTTGACGGATTTCGCACCTCGCATGAGATCAACGCCGTGGAGTTGTTGTCCGATGAGATCATGCGGGCGATGCTGCCGGAGGACCTCATCCTCGCCCACCGTCGCCGCGGCCTCAATCCCGAACGACCGGTCATCCGCGGCACTTCCCAGAATCCGGACGTATATTTCCAGGGGCGCGAGGCCGTCAACCCCTTTTATGCCGCCTTTCACGGCATCGTTGCGGATGCGATGGAAAAATTCGCGTCCTTGAGTGGACGACGCTACGATTTGTTCGAGTATGTCGGCGCGCCCGATGCCGAACGCGTGATTGTGCTGATGGGATCGGGAGCCGAAACGGTGGCCGAGACGGCCGCACATTTGGGCGCCCGTGGTGAAAGAGTGGGCTTGCTCAAGGTGCGCCTGTTTCGTCCGTTCTCATCCTCGCACCTGATCGCAACCCTTCCGGAAACGGTCAAACGAATCGCCGTGCTCGATCGCACCAAAGAGCCCGGAGCGGCGGGTGAACCGCTGTATCAGGAGGTCGTCACGGCATTGGCCGAGCATGTCACCGCGGGTGGAGGGAAGTTCGCCTCCATGCCCATGATCATCGGCGGCCGTTACGGTCTGTCCTCAAAGGAATTCACGCCCGCCATGGCCAAGGCGGTATACGACGAACTCGGCAAGGCGCGACCGAAGAATCATTTCACGGTGGGCATCATGGATGATGTCACGCATTCGAGCCTTCCCTGGGACGCCGGCTTCCGCACCGATGCAGGCCGCGATGTCACCCAGTGTCTTTTCTACGGCCTCGGTTCGGACGGGACGGTGAGCGCCAACAAGAATTCGATCAAGATCATCGGGGAAGAGGCCGGGATGTACGCCCAGGGTTATTTCGTCTACGACTCGAAGAAGGCCGGTGCGGTGACGATCTCACACCTTCGTTTCGGCCCGCGCCCGATTCATTCGCCCTATCTGATCGGCGAGGGGGATGCCCATTTCGTCGCCTGTCATCAGCCAGTGTTCTTACATCGTTATGATATGTTGAAGTATGCCCGCAAGGGTGGCGTCTTTCTGCTCAACTCGCCGCACGACCCGGACACGATCTGGGACACGCTGCCGCGCAATGTGCAGCGGCAGATCGTCGACAAGGGGCTCAAATTCTATGTCATCGACGCTTACACCGTGGCCCGTGAGGCCGGCATGGGACCACGCATCAATACGGTCATGCAAACCTGCTTCTTCGCCATCTCCGGCATCCTCGAGCGCGACGAAGCCATCGCGCGCATCAAACAGGCCGTCGAGGCAACCTACGGCAAGAAGGGCCGCGAACTCGTGGAAAGGAATTTCACCGCCATCGATGCCGCCATCGAGCACCTGCACGAAGTGAACGTACCCGGAGAGGCCGGTGGGACCATCGAACCCAAACCGCCGGTGTCCGAGCGAGCCCCCGATTTCGTGCGCCGCATCACGGCCGAACTCATCGCCGGACGTGGCGACGAGCTGCCGGTATCGGCCATTCCCGCCGACGGCACCTGGCCGCTCGGCACCGCCGCCTGGGAAAAGCGCAATCTGGCACCGGAAATTCCGGTATGGGACGAGGATTTGTGCATTCAATGCGGTAAGTGTGCCTTCGTTTGCCCGCACGCGGCCATCCGTGCCAAGGTCTTCCCGCACGAGGAGTCAGCCGGGGCGCCACCGACATTCAAGCATGTGCCGGTGCGCGGCAAGGAGTTCGCTGCCGGCATGCACATCACCTACCAAGTGGCCCCCGAGGACTGCACCGGCTGCAGCCTGTGCGTCGATGTCTGCCCCGCGCGTGACCGCAAGAACCCGGAACACAAAGCCCTGGATATGACGCCGCAGGCTCCGATCCTGGAGCGGGAGAAGAAAAATTGGGACTTCTTCCTGGGTCTGCCCGAATACGATCGCGAGCAGATCCGCTGGGGGACGATGAAGGGAGCGATGATCGCACAACCCTTGTTCGAGTTCTCCAGCGCCTGCGTCGGTTGTGGCGAGACCCCGTACATCCGCCTGGCCACGCAACTCTTCGGCGACCGCATGGTGGTCGCCAATGCCACCGGCTGTTCCTCGATCTACAGCGGCAATCTGCCGACGACCCCGTATGCCACCAATGCCGAGGGCCGGGGGCCGGCTTGGTCGAACTCCCTGTTCGAGGACAACGCCGAGTTCGGTCTCGGCTTCCGCCTGGCCATCGACAAGCAGCGCGACCTGGCCACCGCCCTGCTCAAGCAATTGGCGCCGCACGTGGGCGACGATCTCGTGCGCGAGATCCTTGAGGCCGACCAGGGAGACGAGGCGGGCATTCATGCCCAACGCCGGCGGGTGGCCCAGCTCAAGGAGAAACTCCAGGGCCTCGACACCGAGGACGCCCGCAACCTGTTGTCGCTTGCGGACATGCTCGTGAAGAAGAGCGTGTGGATCATCGGCGGCGACGGCTGGGCTTACGACATCGGCTTCCCGGGACTCGACCACGCCCTCGCCAGCGGATTGGATGTCAACATCCTGGTGCTCGACACCGAGGTCTATTCCAACACCGGCGGCCAGATGTCGAAGGCCACGCCCCTGGCCGCCGTGGCTCGCTTCGCCGCCGCCGGCAAGGCCGCGCCCAAGAAGGACCTGGCCATGATCGCCATGGCCTACGAGAACGTATACGTGGCCAGCGTCGCCTACGGGGGCAAGGACATGCACACGCTCAAGGCCTTCATCGAGGCGGAGTCCTATCCCGGCCCGTCGCTGATCATCGCCTACAGCCCCTGCATCGAGCACGGTTACGATCTTTCCAACAGCCTGAAACAACAGGACCTGGCCGTAAAAAGCGGCCATGTGCCGCTGTTGCGCTACGACCCCCGGCGTACGCGTGAGGGCAAGAACCCGCTGCAGCTCGACAGCAAGGAACCGAGCGTTCCATACAAGGATTTCGCGATGAACGAAGGCCGCTTCACGATGCTCTTCCGCGACCACCCCGAAGCGGCCGAAAAATTGCTCGATCTGGCGCAGGAAGAGGTGCGGGCGCGCTACCGTCGCTACGCGCACATGGCCGGTCTGCCCGGTCCGGCCGCGGCGAAGACCACGGACTGACCCGGAACCCTTCCGGTATTGCACTCAAGCCCCAGGTGCTCAAGCGGAGACAGCCTAGCCCGAAATTTGGCTTGATCCGAAGATCCATGCGATCGCGGAGGGCGGGCGAAGTTCGGTGATGGATCACAGGAGAAGGGATGATCGGGCCATGCCGGCCAGGCAGTCCGGCCTCCCGATTGTCCGTCACGAAGACCGAATCTCCCGTCTTACGTCTTCCATCTCACGTTTCACGTTCTCTTTTCCGCCCCGGCCTCGATTCTCCGGCAACGCCAGGATGGTGACGACGGCCCGTTCCGAGGGGGGTGGAATGTGCAGGGGCAGAGCCAGGATCTTCTCCAGCACCTCTGCGGGTGGAGGGTTGTCCCGCAGGCGGGGACGTAGGTCCCGCAGGCGCACGGGACGGTTGCCACGCCGCTCCTTGAGCGCCTGCAGCCAGGTATCACGGATGGCGTGCAACCAGGCGTCGGCCAGCATCCGCCAATCCACGCCACCGCCGCGACGCTGGGCGGAAAACACATCATCGAGCAGGCGCCGGCACGCCGCGGCCAACCTCTCCTCCCCGACCTGGACGTAGATATGCAGCAGGCGCTCCATCTCCGCAAGCGCACGTTGCTTGCGTCGCGGCAGAAGCAGGCGCTCGGACCGATCCAGGCGTTCGGTGTATGCGGCCAGCTGGCGGCCGATGCGCCCGGCTTCCGCCTCGACATCCACCTCGGTGAGCCCATCCTCCCAACCCGCGCGCAGACGGCGGGCGATGACGGCAAGATCGGTGATCGGCGCCCCACCCGCATCCAGATAGACCCAACGCGGCGCCCAGCCGCGCAGGGCGCGGCCGTCGCCATGCCGCACGCGACCGGCCACCGCGAAGAAGACCCAGGGCCGGGGCCTGTGATACCGAGAAACCACGCCCGAGCCAGTAATCCCGCATCGCTTTCGGAACCGGTTGCCGACGCATCTCCGGCACACTCCCTTCCGCCATCGGCTCGGTTCCGAACAGAATGCGAACCGGTCCGCCTTTGCGATGCCGCCACCGCGGAAGTTGCTCAAGGAGATAGGAGAGGGAGGAATATCCGGTCACAATCAGGGGGCTCTCGCTCGCACGCAGATCGGCGAAGATCGGGGATGCGGCGTGCCTGCGCTCACTCTCGAGATTGAGCGGCATGCGTTCCTGGCGCGGCCAGCGACCGGCTCGTTCCAGGCGGATGCGGCGTGAAAGTTCCGGATCGAACAGGTCGAGTTGAACCTCGTCGATGGTCGGCCCCTCCTTGTCATCCATCGTCACGATCCGTCCGCTCTTCGGGTCAGGCACCGGGCTCAACGGTTGCGACCGCCGCTATACGGCACCGACGATGGCGGCGCGGCGGTGCATGACATGGGTCATGCCGGCCGCGGTCAGGATGCACCAGACCGCGAACAGCGCCCCCGGCAGCGCCGTCTCGGGCTGAAAGTGCCTGAGCGCCAGGGCGACGCCGAGACCGGCGTTTTGCATGCCGATCTCGATGGAGAGCGTGATCCGGTGCGAGCGGTCGAAACGGAACAAACCGCCGGCGACCCAGCCAAGGGCGTATCCGAGCGCGTTCAGCAGAATCACCAGCAGCACGACCAGGGGGGATGTGGCGGCGATGCGTCCGTGGTTGGCGGCTACAGCGTAGGCGCAGATGAGAACAATGGCGAGGGCGGCGATGCCCGGCGCCACGTTCTCGACCCTGCCTTGCCATCGCTTCAGGCACGGCCGCAACATCATGCCCGCCGCCAGCGGCGCGACGACGACAAGCAGGATCGTGTGCATCATGGGCCAGAAGGGAATGGCCATGAAAGCATGACCGAAGAAACGGACCAGGGCCGGTGTTACGAGCGGCGAGAGCATCGTCGCCACCATGGTCATGGCGATCGAGAAGGCAACGGCGCCACCGGCGAGATAGGTGACGACGTTGCTGGCCATCGCCCCCGGGGCGCAACCAACGATGATGAAGCCGAGGGCGAGCATGGGCGGTACGCCGCTGGCGCGCGCCCACCAAGCGGCAAGAAACCCCAGCACGGGCATGACCGCATATTGCGTCAGCACCCCGAGGGCGATGCGGTCGGGCCGGCGCAGGGATTCCCGTGCCTCTTCCGGATGCAGCACCAGGCCGAGCGCCAGCATCGTGGCGGCGAACAAGGCCAGGAAATACGGTTTGAGAACCATGAAGGCGGGCGGGAACAGATAAGCCGCCGCCGCACCTGCCAGGGTCAACGGCGCCAGATTTCGGGACAGAAAGGACCAAAACACGATCGGGTTATTACGACAAAGACAAGCGTCGATGACAAGGAAAAAACGCGGATGCGTGACCCCTCCCCTGTTTTAAGGAATCGTTGCGAAGTTACGGGCACCCCGGCGGGTATTCCATCACCCGTTTTCTGTGCTATTGTACGCGCCCATCCCAATAGATAA
>CAZHOU010000090.1:0-6643 GCA_964534165.1 uncultured Zetaproteobacteria bacterium | reverse complement strand
ATGAAGACGAGCGATCGACCACCCGTCACCGGTTATCAATCACGGATCCCTTGCCACGGATCCCTGCCTGAGCCGCCGCGCGACAACTCGGCCACGGGCGGCTATCGTTCGCCTAACTTTGCTGCGAAGCCCACGGAGTCCGAAACAATGACATCCATTTTCTCCAAATTGAGATCGGGTCTTTCGCGCAGCCGCGGGGGTCTGGCACGGATGCTTCCACGGCGCGCGGACCGGTCGCTGACCGCAGAGGAGTGGCAGGACATCGAGGATGCACTGATCCTGGCCGATTGCGGCGGCAAGACGGCGGCGCAGCTGGTGGCCCGCGCCCGGCACACGCCCGATCCCCTCGCGGCCCTGCGCGCGGCCATGCTCGCCATGTTTCCGCAAGCGAAACCGGTGCATCGTCCCCCCCGGGGACCGTTCGTGCTGCTCGTGATCGGCGTCAACGGCACCGGCAAGACGACCACCGTCGGCAAGCTGGCGACCTTGTACCGTCGCGAGGGCCAAAGGGTTCTGATCGGTGCATGCGATACCTTCCGGGCTGCGGCCATGGACCAACTGGCCGTTTGGGCCGAACGCGCCGGCGCCGATATGGTGCGCCAGGACTACGGCGCCGATCCGGCGGCCGTGGCCTTCGACACCATCAAGCGCGGACTGGCGCGCGGTTTTGATACGGTCATCATCGACACCGCCGGGCGTGTACAGAGCGATCGTGGCCTGATGGAAGAACTCGCCAAGGTGCGGCGCGTGATCGCAAAAGCCATGGAGGGCGCCCCCCATGAGGTGTGGCAGATCGTGGATGCCGGTACGGGCCAGAACGCCGTGGCCCAAGTGGAGAAATTCCAGAAAGCAGCGGCAACCACCGGCCTGATCGTGACCAAGCTCGACGGCACGGCCAAGGGTGGCATCGTGTTGCAGCTCGCATCGCGGTTCGATCTCCCGATCCGCTACGTGGGCGTCGGCGAGGGCGTGGATGATCTGCTCGCCTTCGATGCCGAGGCCTTCGTTCGTGGTCTGTTACCGGTGGAGAGGGAATGAAGTTCATGGGCGCCTGCCGCAGGATATGCATTGGATGCAAAACATCTTCATGATCGTTGGATGGAGTGAAAAATGTTGTATGTAGCGGTGCGCGCGGCCCGACGGGCCGGGGATTTGCTTGCTCGGATGTTTGACGAGAGGGATCGTCTGCGGGTGGAAGAGAAGAAGGATCGGGATTACGTGACCGAGGCGGATCGCAAGTCCGAGGCGCTGATCATCCGGGAGATTCAGCAGCATTACCCCTCGCATGGGATCCACGCCGAGGAATCCGGAAACCGCAATCCGAACTCACCGGTGCAGTGGTACATCGACCCCCTGGATGGCACCACCAACTTCATTCACGGCTACCCGCATTTCGCCGTTTCCATCGCCGCCTGGAAGCAGGGCAAACCCCTCATCGCGGTGGTGCACGATCCGATCCGAAACGAACTCTTCGAGGCCCAAAACGGCAACGGTGCCTTCCTCAACCGCCATCGCTTGCGCGTAAGTCCGCGCAAGCAAGTCGCCGACGCCCTGTTTGCATCCGGACTAGCCCCGTACAGACGCCGGCAATTGCCGTTGTTCAAACGCAGGATGGATGCCTGCCTGAAACAGGCGGGCGGCTACCGCCATGGCGGCTCGGCGGCACTGGACATGGCCTATGTCGCAGCCGGTCGCCTGGACGTCTATTGGGAAGCGGGGCTTGGAGCATGGGATATCGCCGCCGGTGTTCTCCTCATCCAGGAGGCGGGAGGGATGGTGACGGGCCTGAAGGGCGAGCGTGTGGATCTCATGCGCGGCGATGTTCTTGCCGCCAATCCGGCCCTGCACGAAGGCTTCCGCCGGATTTTGGCCACGGTGAGCTGACCGGCCGCAAGGTCGGCGGCACACTGGAAGGGGTCTCTTCGGTGTGGCGCGGATGCCGTCAATAACCTTCGCGGTGCAGCAGAAGAAAGCCCCCGCATCCCAAGGCGATCAGATCGGGAAGCCAGGCGGCGAAGGCGGGGGGAAGATAACCGCCGGTGGCCAAAAGCTGCGTGGCGGATCCGGCTACATAGGCCCCCAATCCAAGTACCATCCCGGCGGCGATCCCGAACGAGCCTGAACTGCGGCGGCTCCCGGGGTAGGCACACAGCGCCACGGCGAGCAGCACCATGATCAGGCACAAGACAGGGTTGGCAAGCTTTTTCTGCACGGAGAAACGGTACTTGGAAGCATCCAGTCCCGCTCGCTCCAGCTCCCGCGCATACAATCTCAACTCGTGGAAACGCATCAGCCGCGGTTTGGGTGGCTCGGCCGTCCCGGGACCGACGGCGGCGGGCAGGTGCATGTGCTGTCTGTGCTTGAGTTCGATGCCTCCCTTCTTGGGGCGACTGATGTCCACCACATCGAGTTCCCATGCGCCCCCGGCGTAAAAAGCGCGGGCGGCATCGATACGCCGCAACCAGTGCCCCGTGGGGTCCGTCTCCAGCATGATGAGATGAAAGATTCCGCGGCCGAGCGGTTGCAGCCGGAAGAATCGCCGCCCGTCTTTCAGCCACTGAACGCCGTGGCCGCGATCAGGACGATGGTGGATATGGATGCGGTCGATCCTGTCCACGTTCCTGTTGGTCAGGGGCGTGACCCATTCGCCGATGGCAAAGGCCGCGGCAGCAGCCAGAAGGGCGACCGCCAGCAACGGGACAATCACCTTGTTGATACCAAGTCCGGCGGCACGCATTGCCACCAATTCGTGATGGCGGGCAAGCTCGCTCACAAAAAGGCTGGCGGCCAGCAGCAGGATCATGGGCATGAAGGTGCTGATCATGAACGGGATCTTGAGCAGGATGTATTCAACCAGAAGCCCCATCGTAAGCCCGTGACCGAGGTAGCGAATCTTGTCGAAGGCTTCGGCGATGACGAAGATAGCCAGCAGGGTGATGAGGACGGCCACCACGCGGCCACAACAGCCGCCGAACAACCAGCGAAACAGACAGGGCATGATTCAGGCCCGCGGCAGGCCGGGCTCGAATACGCCGGCGAACCGAACATCCCGGTCGTGCCTCCATCCACATGGCAAAGCAATTGCAACTGAAAATTGGCCCATATCGGTCGTTCCGCCCGCCATCCTGCCCCGATTAGGGATCGGGCTCATGCGCCTCCCTCTTGATGAGGGTTTTCATGGCCGCAGGGAACTCGCCGCTTTTGCGATCCGATCCACCGCGGCTTCCAGCTCCCCTTGGCCGACGGCATAGGAGATGCGTACGTGCCCCGGAGCGCCGAAGGCCGTACCGGGAACCAGCGCCACCCCGGCTTCCTCAAGCAACCACTCGCAGGCGGCGACATCGTCGTTCAGGCACCGACCGGCCGGCGTTCTCTTGCCCAGCAAGCCGGCAATCGAAGGAAAGACATAGAAGGCGCCGTGCGGCTCAAGGCAATGCATGCCGGTGATCCTGTTCAGGGCCTGCACCAGCCAGGTGCGACGCTCCTGGTAGGTCCGCACCATGAGTTTCAATTCGTCCCCGGGACTGGTCAAGGCCGCCAGCGCCGCTTTTTGGGCGATGGAATTCGGATTGGAGGTGCTCTGGCTCTGAATCTTGCTCATGGCCTTGATCAGATGTCCGGGGCCGGCGCAGAAGCCGATGCGCCAACCCGTCATGCAATAGGCCTTCGATACTCCGTTCAAGGTGACGGTACGCTCTTTCAGATCCGGGTTGACCTGGGCGAAGGTGGCGAAGCGACGACCGTCGAAGAGGATCTTCTCGTACATGTCATCGGTGGCCACGGCCACTTGTGGATGGTGCCGAAGCACATCGCCAAGCGCTTCCAGTTCCTCCCGTGTGTACACCATGCCGGTGGGATTGGAAGGGGAATTGATGATGAGAAGTCGGGTCTTTTCTCCGATCACCGACTGCAACTGCGCCGGCGTCAGGCGGAAACCCGCTTTTGCATCGGTGTTGACGATCACCGGCCTGCCGCCGGCCAGAAGTACCATGTCCGGATACGACACCCAGAAAGGGGCGGGAATGACGACTTCGTCATCCGCATCGAGCGTCGCCTGCAACAGGTTGTAGATGCACTGTTTGCCCCCGGCGGAGATCAGAATATCCTCAGGACCGTAATCGAGTTCGTTGTCGCGCCTGAATTTGTCGGCCACCGCCCGGCGCAACTCCGGGATACCGGCCACCGGCGTATAACGGGTGAAGCCGTCGTCGATGGCCTTCTTCGCCGCTTCCCTGGCAATCTCCGGGGTATCGAAATCAGGTTCGCCGGCCGAGAGGGTGATGATGTCCCGTCCCTCGGCACGGAGTTCGGCAGCTTTGGCGGTAATACTCAGGGTGGGCGACGGCTTGATTCTTTGTACCCGGGCGGCGAGTTTGATCATGGCGCCGATGCTGCCACGGGGGCGGGGGCGATCAAGGCGTTTATGGTTGCACTCCGGTGCAAACGCTACAATGGCGACCCCGTATCGATTTGATGGAGTCAAATTGCGCGACGATTTTCGAGAAATTCCCTACAACTACACCTCCTATTCGGATCGTGAAATCGTGCTGCGTTTTCTGGGCGAGGATTCCTGGCGTGATTTGCAGGTCCTGCGCAAGGCGCGCCGCACCGGCCGATCCGCCCGCATGCTGTTCGAGATCCTCGGTGATGTGTGGGTGATCTCGCGCAACGCTTTCCTCCGGCAGGGCTTGCTCGGGGACGGCCGGCGGCTGCGGGCCCTGAAGCGGTTGCACGAGGATCGATTGGACCGAATCGAAGCGGCGGCGGCGGGCAATACCTGCGTGCTGCGCATCGTGCAGCGAACGCGGGAGAGGTTGGCGGAATTTCATCGCTGGTTTGTCGAGACGCCGACACGCCAGCGGCGGGTGAAGAGGCTTCTTGCGCGCCATACCCACCGCAACAACATCCACTTCGATGCCTACACCCTGACGCATCACGCCACGGATGCCACCGACTGGCGGCAGGAGTTTCCGTTTTGTGTCGTGACGCCGGATTCGGCAGCGGAGATTCCGGGGCTGGTGCAGGCCGTGCGCGAGCTGGGTATGACCGTGATTCCGCGCGGCGGCGGCACGGGACTCTCCGGCGGCTCGGTGCCGTTGCATGCGGATGCGGTGGTGATCAATGTGGAAAAGCTGGATGCTATCGGTGAGGTCACGATGCGTTCCGTCGGTGTCTTGGGCGAGGTGCCGACGATCACCGCCGAGGCCGGGGCCGTAACCGGCAGGGTCATGGCGGCCGCCCGCCCTTATGTGTTCGCCACGGATCCGACGAGCCTATGGGCCTGTACGATCGGCGGCAACGTGGCGACCAACGCCGGTGGCCGGCATGCGGTGATTTGGGGCACCTGCCTGGACAACCTCCTGTCCTGGAAGATGGTCACACCGACAGGGGATTGGCTCGAAGTGGAGCGCTTGGATCACAACATGGGTCGCATCCCGCCCGACGGTTCGGCCCGTTTCCGCCTGGTTCGAAGGGATGCGGGCGGGAAGTGGATCGAGGATGTGGAAGAGATCGTCGTTCCCGGTTCGGTGTGCCGCCGTCCGGGACTCGGAAAGGATGTCACGCGCAAGGCCCTGGGCGGTCTGCCGGGGGTGCAAAAAGAGGGATGCGATGGCTTCGTTACCGAGGCGACGTTCGTGTTGCACGCGCCCTTCAAATACACCCAAACCGTTTGCTGCGAGTTTTTCGGGCATGAGCTCTCCGCGGCCACACGCGCCATCGTGGAAATCAAGGCGCATGTGGACACCCAGGATGGCGTGCATCTGGAAGGGCTCGAACATTTCGATGAGAAATATGTCAAGGCGATCGCCTACCGTGCCAAGTCCATGCGCCACGAACGACCGCGGGCGGTGCTGCTGATCGACGTTTCCGGCAACAACAAGCGCCTCCTCGCCCGCACTTGTGCCCGTATCTGCCGGATCGCTTCCAAGGGCAACGGCGAGGGCTTCGTAGCCGTCTCCGATGCAGACCGCGCACGCTTCTGGGAGGATCGGGGACGCTTGTCCGCCATCGCCCGCCATACCCGGGCCTTCAAGCTCAACGAGGATGTGGTGATCCCGTTGCCCAGATTGTCCGAGTACAACGATTTCATCGAGCGCCTGAACATCGAATACTCGCTCGCCAACAAGCTTGAAATTCTGGCCACCGTTGATGCTTACCTGCAGCGACTGCGGGTCGATATCGAGGCCGGCACCCCGGAGGCGCGGGCGCAGTTCCTGAGCGAGAGCGGCGATTACCTCCGCCACAAGATCCATTCCTGCCGCGATATCGTCGCTGCCGCCGGCCGCCGCTGGCGGGCCTTTCTCGCCGGCCTCGACCTGCCGGCCGTGGCGTGCCAGGCCCTACCGCAGGATGCGGCACCGAAACCGGGCGAATCGCTGTTCCGGCTCATTCAGCGTGGAGGCTTGCGCATCTCCTACCGGCGTGAAGTGGAAAAACCGCTCCTGGAGGCGTTGTGCGGACACGAAGCCCTTGAGCAGGGTGTGCGCGATTGCCACACAAGGGCGCTGTCCCGCCGCATCGTCATCGCCACGCACATGCACGCCGGCGACGGCAACGTGCATACGAATGTGCCGGTTAATTCCAATGATTACGAGATGATGCGCCGAGCCTATGAGGCTGTGGACCGCTTCATGGCCAAGGC
>CAZHOU010000089.1:0-6670 GCA_964534165.1 uncultured Zetaproteobacteria bacterium | reverse complement strand
AACACCGCGGTGGCATGAAAGTTGGAGTCTGGGAAAATCCCGGTTAGCATAAGCACATGGCCGTACGAGAGATTCTGACGTATCCGGACATGAGGCTGCGCCACGTGGCGGAAGTCGTCACCGATCCCACGGCTCCCGAAATCCGATGCCTGGTCGAGGATCTGCTGGAAACCATGTACGAGGCTCCCGGAATCGGCCTGGCGGCGCCTCAGATCGGTGTGGGGTTGCGCGTGGCTGTCACCGACACCCGCTGGCGGGTGGAGGAAGGTGTGCGCGATCCGAAGATATGGATCAATCCAACCATCACGCGCCGCGAAGGTGAGGTTGAATTCGAGGAGGGATGCCTTTCCGTTCCAGGGGTTTACGAGAAGGTAAGGCGCGCAGCTTCGATCACCGCCGCCTGGGAGGATCTGGACGGGAACCGGCATACGGCCGACTTCGAGGATTTCGCGGCCGTGGCGCTGCAACACGAATTCGATCATCTCGACGGCAGGTTGTTTATCGACCTGCTGCCGCCGATCAAGCAGAAACTGCTCAAGAAGAGGCTGCAAAAGCAGAAGAAGCAGTTGCAATATGCAAGCTGACCGGAACCGGAATTTGCTCGAAGCCCCCCCTTTCCAGGGAGACAAGAAACAAAGGACCCAATCGATTGCAAAGGGCACGTCGGTCGCAGAAGGCCGGCGTCCAACCCCCAGCAGCCTGACATCCCAGGGTCCCGGGGCCTTCGCACAACATCCGGGCTAGCCCGGATTTTTCATGATGACCATGCGTAGGTATTGAATGATCGAAAAGCATGAAGGAGTTGCATCGAAACCGATGTGCTTTTGCTGCATGCCACCGTGCATTTGGCGGCGTCTGGCTTGTCTGCGTCCTCCATCCCTGCCTGCGCCGCACTCGCGGCAGGCAGGCGCGACCCCATGAGAAAACCGGGCTGAGCATTCTCGTGCGCGTGGTTTTCGCCGGGACACCGGAATTCGCGTTGCCGTGCCTACAAGCGTTGCTTGCGGCGGAGGATGTGGAGGTCGTGGGTGTCGTGACACAGCCGGACCGCCGCGCCGGCCGCGGCCTGCGCATGCTGCCCTCGCCGGTCAAGCGGGCGGCGCGGGCGGCGGGCGTGGAGGTCATCACCCCCCGCTCGCTCCACGGCAATCCCGAGGCCCGGGCGTGGCTGCAAGGAAAACGCCCGGATTTTCTCGTGGTCGTAGCCTACGGGCTGCTCCTACCCCGCGCCTGGTTGGAGGCGCCACGGATCGCGCCGATCAATGTCCATGCCTCGCTGCTGCCGCGCTGGCGTGGAGCGGCCCCGATCGAACGCGCCCTGCTCGCCGGCGATGCGGAAACCGGTGTTTCGATCATGCGCATGGAGGAAGGGCTGGATTGCGGCGGCATCTATGCCCGCTGCCGGGTGGCCATTCATGAGACCACCACCGGGGCCGAACTGCGGCAAATCCTGGCTGCGGCCGGGGCCGAACTGCTCATCGATTCCCTGCCCCGAATCCTCGCCGGCGAACTTCAGCCCGAGCCGCAGGATGAATCGCAAGCCACCTACGCCGCCAAGATCACCGCCGCCGACCGCCTGATCGACTGGTCGGAGCCGGCCGCCGTCGTGGACCAGCGGGTGCGCTGTTTCTCCCCTTCCCCGGGCGCACGCACGCGTCTTTCCGGCCGCTGGCTGAAGATCCTGCGCGGGGAGATTCTGCCCGATCGGATCGAGGGAAGATCGCCGGGCGAGATCGTCGATTCCAAGCGCCTCGTCGTCGTCTGCGGCGACCGACGGCTCTACCGCCTGCGTATCGTTCAGCCGGAAGGAAAAAAGGCGATGGATGCCGCCGCCTTTGTGCGCGGTTATGCGCTGTCACCCGAATCCTGCTTCAAGAGCGGTGCAGGTTGAGATGTCGGATTCCGTGATCCGAATCTTGCCGCCGGAAGTGGCCAATCGAATCGCCGCCGGCGAGGTCGTGGAACGGCCGGCCTCGGTCGTCAAGGAATTGGTGGAAAATAGTCTCGATGCCGCCGCCCGGCATGTGCGCGTCGAAATCGCCGCTGGCGGCACGAGACGAATCGAGGTGGACGACGACGGTTGCGGCATGTCCGCCGCCGATGCCGTGCTGTGTCTGAAACGCCACGCGACGAGCAAGATCCGCACGGCGGAGGAGTTGCACGCCATCGCCAGCTTCGGGTTCCGTGGCGAAGCACTGCCGTCCATCGCCGCCGTCGGCCGCCTGTGCCTGGATACGGCGATCCCCGGCGCCGGAGAAGGCGTGGAGGTCGAAATCGAAGGCGGAGAGAATCCCCGCGTGCACCCCTCCCCGCCCCGGCGCGGCACGCGCGTGCTGCTGCGTGATCTCTTTTTCAACATGCCCGCTCGTCGCCGCTTCCTGCGCACCGAACGCACCGAGGAAGCGGTGATCGTGGAAACGATGCGCGCTTTGGCCCTGGCCAATGCGGGTGTGGGCATGCGCCTTCTGTGCGACGGTCGCCTGCGCCTGGATGTGCCCGCGGGACAGTCGCGCGCATCACGGGTGACCGCTGTCATGGGTTCCCGTTTCGCCGCCAATCACCTGGCCCAGCGACTGCAACACGAAGGCGTGGTCGTGGAGGGGTTTTTCGGCTTGCCCACCTTCCACCATCGGCACGGCGGCCGCATGTACGTTTTCGTCAACGGTCGCGTCGTGCGCGACCGGCAGCTGCATTCGGCCCTTAAGGCCGGCTACGCCGACGTGCTCACACGCGATCGCTTCCCGCAAGCCGTGGTGTGGATCGAGATCGATCCGAAAGAGGTGGATGTCAACGTGCACCCGGGTAAACAGGAGGTGCGCTTCCGGCGCCCGCGAGAGGTGCGGGCTGCCGTCATCGGCTGTGTGCGCGCCGCGCTTTCACGGATGGGCGGCTCCGTATCGGATGTTCCGGCTTCCCGGGCCCTGACCCGAATGCGCCCGTCCCGACCCGCATCGGCCACCAGTGATCCCGCCCTGTTGCACCCGCTCTTCTCCGCCGCCGAACCCGAAGAAGCCTACGCCGAAGCACATGCGGCGCCTGTCGATCTCGGCGCGCCCATGGCACAGATTCACCGCTGCTACATCCTTTCGCAAACACGCGACGGCATCGTGCTCGTGGATCAGCACGCGGCCGCCGAGCGCATCGCCTACGAGAAGATGAAGCGGCAATTGCTGCAAGGCGAGATGCAAAGGCAGATGCTTCTTTCCCCGGCATGCTGGCAACCGGATGCGCGTACCTGCGCCTGGCTCCACGATCACGGTGACGAACTCGCCGACTACGGCTTCGAGGTGGAGCCCGCGGGTGAGGAATGTTTTCACGTGCGTGCGGTGCCGGCGTTGCTGGCCGACGAGCCCGTTCTCGAACTGGTCGCCGAACTCGCCGCGACCCTGATGCTGGCGGGTGTCGAGGGCGCGGGGAGGGGGCGGATTCTGGAACGCTGGCTCGGCAACCGAGCCTGCAAGGCGTCAATCAAGGCCGGACGCATCCTCAAACCCGAAGAGCAGGAAGCGCTGCTGCGCGAGATGGAACGCACCCCGAACAGCGGCCAGTGCAACCACGGCCGCCCCACCTACGTGCGCCTGTCCCTTTCGGATCTGGAACGTCTGTTCGGCCGCCGCGGATGAAAAATCGCCCGAAGCTTGCCGCCGTGGCACTGATGGGGCCGACCGGAAGCGGCAAGTCGGCCCTGGCCCTGCGTCTGGCGGGTGATGCCGGCACTTCCATCCTCTGCTGCGATTCCATGCAGGTCTACCGGGGACTGGACATCGGGACGGCCAAGCCCTCGTTTGCGGAGCGAAGGACGGTGGAACATGCCATGCTGGATTGCTGCCGTCTCCCGGACGTGTTCTCGGCCGCCCGCTGGGCCGCCGGTGCCCGCGCCCACATCCGGCGCGAGAATGCGGCCGGCCGCATTCCGCTGATCGTCGGTGGCACCGGGCTGTACCTACGGGCGCTGTTGCAGGGCCTGGCCCCCATTCCGGAGGAACGGCGGGAAGTCCGTGCAGCGCTCCGACGGCGTCTGGCACGGGAGGGGGTGGAGGCGCTGCATGGAGAACTGGCTCGCGTGGACAGAGCCGTGGCAACACGCCTGCATGCCACGGACAGCCAGCGCATCCTGCGCGCCCTGGGCGTGTACCTGAGTACGGGCCGCCCGCTGTCGGCCTGGCAGGCCGAACCGCCGGCGGCGCAGGAGGTCATCGACTGCCCGATCTTTGTGCTCGATGTGCCGCGATCCGAACTCCGAAATCGGCTGGCCGAGCGTTTTCACGCCATGCTCGCCGCCGGATGGCTCAAGGAAGTGCGATGGCTGGATTCCCTTGCGTTGCCGCCTTCGCATCCGGCGCTCCGGGCCGTGGGCTACCGTCAGTTGCGGTCGCATGCGCGGGGGGAAATGTCGCTTTCCGATGCCGTGGAGCAGGGAATCGCAGCGACACGGCGCTATGCCAAGCGGCAGCGCACATGGTTCCTGCACCAGACGCCGCAGGCGACCTGGGGCGATGCCGCCCTTCTTGCGGAGAAGATCACCTCCGCACTGCGCCCATGAGCGGAAGCTGGGAACGGGATACGGAACCGGAGGCGGCCATCACGCTGCATCCGGAACCGGAAGCGCGCAGACTCGGGGCAGCGGCCTGGGATGCCAGGGCGGCGGAATTCGACCGCCTGGCCGCCGCCTGCGGCTGCGCCGTCCGCGCATCCCTGCGGCTTCCCCTGCGGCGTCTTTTCGCCGGCACCCTGCTCGGCCGTGGCCAGATCGAGGAAATCCGGCGCCGGGTCGCAGAGCACGAAGCCGCCGTGGTCTTCGTCGACCACCCGCTCACACCGGTCCAGCAACGCAACCTGGAACGCGCCTGGCAGGCGAAGGTCGTGGACCGGACCGGGCTGATCCTGGAGATCTTCGCCGCCCGCGCGCGCACCCGGGAAGGGGCGTTGCAAGTGGAACTGGCCAGCCTGAGTTACCAGGTGAGCCGCCTCGTCCGCAGCTGGACCCACCTGGAACGCCAGCGCGGCGGCTACGGCTTCCTCGGCGGCCCCGGGGAACGCCAGCTCGAACTGGACCGGCGCATGATCCGCAATCGCATTCGCCAACTGGAGAAGGAACTCTCGGCCGTGCGTCGGCGCCGGGCCGTGCAGCGCGCCGGCCGACGCCGTCGCGGCCTGCCCACCGTGGCGCTGGTCGGCTACACCAACGCCGGCAAATCGACGCTGTTCAACCGACTGACCCGGGCCCGGGTCTTCACCGCCGACCAGCCCTTCGCCACCCTCGATCCCACACTGCGGCGCGTGGATCTGGGTGGAGGGCTTGCGCTCATGCTCTCCGACACCGTGGGCTTTCTGCAGGAATTGCCGCATGAACTCATCGATGCCTTTCGCGCCACGCTGGAGGAAGTACGGCAGGCGGACTTGATCCTGCACGTGCGCGACGCCTCCGATCCGCAGGCGGTCGCGCAGGGCAAGGTCGTGATCGAGACCTTGCGTAGACTGGGTATCGAGGGCCCCGACGCCCCGACCATCATCGAGGTATGGAACAAGGTGGACCGGAAGCCGGCGGTGCGCTCACGCCTGCTGCCGGGGATCGCCGGAAGCCGCGTGGCGGTTTCGGCCCTGACGGGGGAGGGAGTGGACGAGCTGCGTGCATTGCTGCGGCGCTGGCTTGAGACGCGGATGGTGGAACGGCGTCTCGTCGTCGCGGCCAGCGACGGTCGGACACTGGCATGGTGCCATGAACACGGCCGAGTCCTCCATCGCCGCCAGGAAGGCGGACGCATCCATCTTAGCGTACGCCTGCCGGCGGCGGCGGCGGCACGACTGGAGCGTGTCGGGGGGGTGGATCGGGTCAGGAAGCCCGCATGATGGGGATGTCGATGCGCTTCTCTCCGGCCAGCATGCTGAATCGGCGCGCCGTCTCGCCCGCCAACGCACGGTAGGCCGCGGCCTGCGGGGATTCCGGATGTGCGGCCACGATCGGCGTGCCGGCATCGGAATCGGCTCGGATCTGCATGTCCAGCGGAATCCGCCCGACCACGACCGTCCCCTGTTCGGCCGCCAGTCTCTCGGCTCCGCCCGTATCGAAGATCGGGCTCTCGCCGCCGCAATGGGGGCAGATGAACATGCTCATGTTCTCGATGATGCCCAGGACGGGAACATTCACCTTTTTGAACATGGCGATCCCCTTCCGGGCGTCGGCCAGGGCGATGTCCTGCGGGGTCGTCACGATCAGGGCGGCCGTGACCGGCACGCTCTGGGCCAGCGTGAGTTGCGCATCGCCGGTGCCGGGAGGCAGATCGATCAGCAGATAATCCAACTCGCCCCAGGCCACATCGTTCAGAAGCTGCGTCAGGGCGCCGGCGACCATCGGGCCACGCCAGATCACCGCCTGCTCCTCCGGCACCAGGAAGCCGATGGACATCGTGCGCAAACCGAAGTTCTCAAGTGGCAGCATCTTCCGCTCCTGCACCCCCGGCTTCCGCCCGCTCAACCCCATCATGCGCGGGATCGAGGGACCGTAGATGTCCGCATCGAGCAGGCCGGTGCGGGCCCCCGTGTGGGCAAGGGCCACGGCCAGATTGACGGCGGTGGTGGATTTGCCGACGCCGCCCTTGCCGGAAGCAATGGCAAGGATGTTCTTCACGCCGGGAATGGCCTTGACGCCGGGGCGCGAACGCCCCTGGAC
>CAZHOU010000088.1:0-6684 GCA_964534165.1 uncultured Zetaproteobacteria bacterium | reverse complement strand
CTGCGGCTTGACCCGCACCCGAGCATTCCCATAATGCCGCCACCTGCTGACCGCCGGCCATGGCAGGCGGCAGGGAGGCGGATTTGGAACAGGCATTGCAGGTGAAATTGCAGGACATCCCGCCAGGCGGATGGCACTGGCGCGGTCGCGTGGCGGCAAGTCTTCTTCAGGATCCCTCCTGCGGCGTGGTCGAGGCGTTGCCGCCGGGATGTTCGGATGCGCAGTGGAACGCCCATCTCTGCCGCAAGGGCGATTGCTATCACCTGAGCGGTGACTGGCGCTTGCTCTCGCGGCGCCGTTGCAGTCGCTGCAACGCCGAAAGCGAGGTCGTTCTGCAGGGGAGGCTTGTGAGGGATTTCCGCATGCGGGCGGGACCCTCTCCGGAGGCCGAGGATACCCTTCCGGTTCCCGGCGAGCTGAATCTGATGGATGTGTTGCGGGAGGAGGTCTGGTTGGCCTGGCCGCAGCGCGTGTTGTGCCGCGCCGATTGCCGCGGACTGTGCCCGCATTGCGGAACCGACCTGAATCATGCATCGTGTGCGTGCCATGAGAATGAAGACGAGCATCCGTTTGCGGTGCTGAAGAAATTGCGATGGAGGGAGGCCGGCGGAAAATCCGGCAATTGAGACAGGAGAACGGAAATGGCTGTTCCAAAGAGAAAGAAAAGCACTTCCCGGCGCAACATGCGCCGTGCCCACGATGCGTTGCATGCCTCCGCGATGAGCGAGTGCCCGAATTGCGGTGAAATGATGCGTCCGCATCATGTCTGCCCGAGCTGCGGCCACTACAAGGGTCGTGAGGTGCAGGTGAAAGAAACCGCCTGATGCGGCCCGCGGACACGGGCGGGATGCGGACGTGACCCGGGTCCTCGTGGACGGTCATGGAGGGGACGAGGCCCCGAAAACCGTGGTCGATGCCCTACGATTGGTTCTGGATGGCCCGAGCGGCCTTGAACTGGGAATCGTCGGCTTGCCCGAAATCCTCAAACCCGCACTCCAGGAAGGTGGGCTCGAAGGGCGCGTGGAACTTGTGGCCGCCGAGCAGGTCATTGACATGTGTGAATCTCCGGTGGTGGCGCTGCGGCGAAAGAAGGAATCTTCCATCCACGTCGGCACAAGAAAAGTGCGGGACGGGCAATGGGATGCCTTTGTCAGCGCCGGCAACACCGGCGCCCTGATGGCCGTCGCCAAGATGATTCTCAAGACGCTCCCGGGCGTGGATCGCCCGGCCATCGCCTCGGTGATCCCGGCCATCGGTGGCTGCACATTGCTGCTCGATTGCGGGGCCAACGTCGATTGCTCCTCCGAGAATCTGGTGCAATTCGCCGTCATGGGCTCCTGCTACATGCAGGCGGCCGAGGGCATTGAATCCCCCCGTGTCGGCCTGCTGAACATCGGCACCGAAGCCATCAAGGGCACGGATGTCGTCAAGGTGGCGGCAACGGCGCTGGCCCAGACCGATCTGAACTTCATCGGCAATGTGGAGGGTACGGACATCTTCCTGGATACCACGGATGTGGTCGTCTGCGACGGTTTCGTCGGCAACGTGGCGCTCAAAACCATGGAAGGCGCGGCTCACTTCATCCTGCACCACCTGCGCCATGAACTCGCCGGCAGCCTGAGCGCCCGCCTGGGAATGCTTTTCAGCCGCGGTGCCATGCGCCGCTTCAAGGCCGACATCGATCCATCCGAACACAACGGGGCGCCGCTTCTGGGCCTGAACGGCATCGTCGTCAAGAGTCACGGCTCGGCGGACGCCCGCGCCTTCGCCAAGGCGATCCTGGTCGCGCGACGCGAGGTCGAGGCCGGTCTCAGCCGGCACATCATCAAGGCCATGAGCCAGTGGGTGGTGGACTGATGCCCCGCCATATCCACATCACCGGAGTCGGTTCCTATCTGCCGGAACGGGTACTGGAGAACCGTGAACTGGAAAGCATCGTGGACACCACGGATACATGGATCGTCGAGCGAACCGGCATCCGCAAGCGGCACATCATCGCCGAGAATCAGCACACCTCCGATCTCGCCGTCCAAGCCGGTCGCCGGGCGCTTGCCGATGCCGGTCTGTCCGCCGGCGACCTGGATGCCCTGGTCGTGGCCACGACAACCCCGGATATGATCTTTCCTTCCACGGCCGCCATCGTGCAGGCCAAGCTCGGGGCCGCGGGATTTCCGGTATGGGATCTGCAGGCGGTATGCTCCGGCTTCGTCTACGGCCTGGCGCAGATCACCGGCATGATCCAGGCGGGCATGTACGAGCGTGTGCTCCTGATCGGAGCCGAGTCCATGTCCCGCATCCTGGATTGGCGCGATCGTTCCACCTGCGTGCTGTTCGGGGACGGAGCCGGCGCCGTGATCCTGGAGGGGAGGAAAGAGCGGGGAGGAGTCATCGGCTCCGTGCTCCGCGGAGATGGCTCCTACCGTCCGCTGCTGATGGCCAAGCACCCGCATCCGGGGGCCAGCCCCGACATGCCGGACATGAGGATCGACGCCGCCGGCGTGGCGGCGGTGGAGATGCGCGGCAACGAGGTGTTCCGCATCGCGGTCAGCAAGCTGGAAGAAGTCGTGGGGGAGGTGCTGGCGGCCTGCGGGCACAATTCGGCCGAGGTGGACTGGCTCATCCCGCATCAGGCCAACATCCGCATCATCCGCGCCACGGCCAAGCGCCTGCAACTGCCGCTCTCGCGCGTGGCCGTGACCGTGGATCGGCATGCCAACACCTCCTCCGCCAGCATTCCCCTGGCCCTGGACGCCTACTACCGCGCCGGTCGCTTCAAGAAGGGGCAACTGCTGCTGCTCGAGGCCTTCGGCGCCGGTTTCGTCTGGGGCGCCAACCTCCTGCGTTGGTCGAAGGGCTGAGTCACACATGCGGGGGAAGGGGAACATCAGGGTACAGGGATCAGGGTTGAGGGGTCAGCAAATACCGCGCCATGAACATGCACCTCAGTCGGGCTTGATTTCATGAGCCTCGCCTTTCTGTTTCCCGGCCAGGGTTCGCAATCCCCGGGCATGCTGGAGGGTTTTCTGAACCGGGAGGAGGTGGTGGCGGAAACCTTCTCCGAGGCCTCGGACATCCTCGGTTACGATCTGGCGGCTTTGATCCGGGACAACCCCGAGGACAAATTGAATCGGACCGAGTACACGCAACCGGCCTTGCTTGCGGCCTCCATCGCCCTGCTGCGACTGTGGCGCCGGCGCCACGGGACGGAGGCGGCGGATGCGGCGGGGCACAGCCTGGGTGAATATTCCGCCCTTGTGGCGGCCGACTGCCTCGCCTTCGCCGATGCCGTCGCCCTGGTGGCCTTCCGCGGCCGGGTCATGACGGAGGCCGTCCCGGCGGGGGAAGGGAAGATGGCCGCCATCCTGGGCCTGGACGATGCACGGGTCAGCGAGTTGTGCGCCGAGGCCTCGACGCCCACGGCCAGGGTTTGGGCGGCCAATTTCAATTGTCCGGGTCAGGTCGTGGTGGCCGGACATGCCGCCGCCGTGGAGAGGATGTTGGCACGGGCCAAGGATGCAGGAGCACGTCGCACTGTGATCCTTCCGGTCAGCGCTCCCTCGCACACCCCGCTGATGGCTCCGGCGGCGGCGGCTCTGGAGGAGCGCCTGAGGGAGGTCGAATTGCACCCGCTCCGCATGCGGGTGTGGAGCAATGTCACGGCCAAACCCTTGCCGGATGAAGATGCGGTGCGGACCGCTCTCGTGCGGCAACTGATCTCCCCGGTACGCTGGACCGAGACGATCCGCAACATGCGCGAGGCCGGAATCGCAACCGCCGTGGAGATGGGGCCGGGGAGGGTCCTTGCGGGATTGGTGCGGCGGATCGACCGGGGAATCCAGGTCCATCCGGTCGACACGCCCGAGGGCATGGATGCGACCCTGGACCGCACTTCGGGAGGAGAGGGATGAACGACAAGACGAGAATCGCATTGATCACCGGCGCCAGCCGCGGCATCGGCTTCGCCATCGCCGACGAACTGGCCTCGGGCGGCTACAGTCTGGCCGTATGCGGCACCCGCGAAGCCACGATCGAGGCCGCAGCGGCGGAGTTGCGTTCGCGCCACGGCATCGAGGTCCTGGCCCGAGCCGTGGATGTCTCGAACAGGGAGGCGGCGCAGGCCTTTGTGCGTGATGCCGTGCACACCTTCGGCGGTCTGGGAGTGTTGGTCAACAACGCCGGCATCACCCGCGACAACCTTTCCCTGCGCATGAAGGAGGAGGAATGGCAGCGTGTCCTGGATGTGAATCTTTCTTCCGCCTTTCATACCTCGCAGGCGGCGCTCAAGCCCATGATGAAGGCTAGGTACGGGCGCATCATCAATATCTCCTCGGTTGTGGCTTCCATGGGCAATCCCGGGCAGTTGAACTATTGCGCCAGCAAGGGCGGCCTCGAGGCCATGACACGGGCACTGGCGCGTGAAGTGGGTTCCCGTGGCATCACGGTCAACGCCGTGGCGCCGGGCTTCATTGAAACGGACATGACGGCCGAACTGAGCGATGAGGCGCGCGCCACACTGATCGCCCAGGTGCCGGCAAACCGCCTCGGCTCTCCCGGGGACGTGGCGGCCGCGGTCGCCTTTTTGGCCGGTGATTCCGCCGCTTACATCACCGGTCAGATCCTGCACGTCAACGGTGGCATGTACATGTAATCCCGGCCTTCTGCCACGGACTGAATAGAAGCGCATGGAGGTGGGGTTCCGGGTCTTGCAAAAGCGGCTTGTGCAAGACATCAGGCTATGATAGAAGCCGCATCAATCCGATTCAGGGAGGACTGAATGTCTGCAGAAATTGAAGCGAAAGTCATCAAGATCGTTGCCGATCAACTCAATGTGGATGAGAGCGAAATCAATCCCGATTCATCCTTCGTGGATGATCTGGGGGCCGACTCATTGGATACGGTGGAGTTGGTGATGGCGTTCGAGGAGGAATTCGGAATCGAGATTCCGGATGAGGACGCCGAAAAGATTCAGACCGTGCAGAATGCCATCGATTACATCGCCGCCAAGGTCGAATAGCATTTCATGTCGCGGCGCGTGGTCGTGACCGGTGTGGGGTTGGTCACACCCCTGGGCACCGGTGTAGAAAAGAACTGGAAAAGACTCATTGCGGGTGAATCCGGCATCCGGCGCATCACCCGCTTCGATGCCGAGGCCGCCGGCATGCCGTGCACCATCGCCGGAGAGGTTCCGGACTTCAACGTCGAGGACTGGCTGAATCGCAAGGATGCCCGCAAGATGGACACCTTCGTCCAATACGGCATCGCCGCGGCGATGATGGCCCTGCGGCAATCCGGACTGGAAATCGAGGATGAAAACGCCGAGCGGGTGGGGGTCGTGATCGGCTCCGGGATCGGTGGTCTCCCGGAAATCGAGAAGACGGTCACCGCTTTCAATGCCGGCGGTCCCAGGAAGATCTCTCCCTTTTTCATCACCCGGGCCATCATCAACATGACGTCCGGTTGGGTGTCGATGCTCACCGGTGCCAAGGGGCCGAATTCGGCCACGGTGACGGCCTGTGCCTCGGGCACGCATGCCATCGGTGACGCCTTTGAGATCATCCGCCGCGGACAGGCGGACGCCATGCTGGCCGGCGGCGCCGAGTCCTGCGTCTGCCCCACCGGCATCGGTGGATTCTGTGCCGCCAAGGCCCTTTCCACACGCAACGACGAACCGCAGCGGGCCTCGCGCCCGTGGGATGTAGATCGGGATGGCTTCGTGCTCAGCGAAGGGGCGGGCGTGCTGGTCCTGGAGGCCCTGGAGTCCGCCACTGCCCGCGGCGCGGACATCGTGGCCGAGGTGGGAGGCTACGGCATGTCCGGCGATGCCTACCATATCACGGCACCGGCGCCAGGCGGGGAGGGCGGCGCGCGCTGCATGCGGGCGGCGTTGAAGTCCGCGCAAATGCGGCCGGAGGACATCGATTACATCAACGCCCACGGCACCTCGACACCGGCCGGAGACGTGGGCGAGGCACAGGGCATCGAGTCCGTTTTCGGATCCCACGCCCGCAAGCTCATGGTTTCCTCGACGAAATCCATGACCGGACACCTGCTGGGGGCGGCGGGAGGTGTGGAGGCGGCCTTCTCGGCCCTGGCCATCAAGCACGGGATCGTCCCTCCCACGATCAATCTCGATCATCAAGATCCCGAATGCCATCTTGATTTTGTCCCGCATACGGCGCGCGAGGCCGATTTGCGTGCGGTGATCTCCAACTCCTTCGGTTTCGGCGGCACCAACGCCTCCTTGCTTCTCAAGAAGTTCCATTGACCGCGGGGGTCCGCCGCAGGAAAGCGGGGGGCTCCGCAAACCGGCACCCATGATGCATGCCGCGGGATCCCCCTCCCAACGCGAAATTCCATGGCCAGCGGAATTGCAAGATGCCTATGGGTGTCTGGCCGCCCGCCCCGACCTCTTCTCGGCCTTGATCGAGGATCCCGCTGGAAAGGGAATGGCCTGGTTGCTGTCACGGGAGGGGGAAACATGCCGCCTGGACCGTGCCGACGAGGCCGGGATCTTCTTCGAGGATCTGCGCCACCTCCTTGACCCGGCGGACGCGGACGCACGGGTCACCGGTGTCCGTGGGCTGGTCTCTGCGGCCTCCGCGGCCGGGGGACTGCGCGCACACCTTCCGGCACCCGTCCCGCCGCTCGGTCCCCGGCTCGACATCAGTCTGCCCGCCTTCACGA
>CAZHOU010000087.1:0-6688 GCA_964534165.1 uncultured Zetaproteobacteria bacterium | reverse complement strand
ACGAAAGGCCGCATGAAACCGTGAACGCGTCATCTTTGTTGACAAACACCGCATGGCCGAGGACTGAGGACTGAGTTCCGAGTATCGAGAATTCTCGGACCTCATTCCTCGCGACTGGATTCTTGGCCCGGAGACCGCTCCTACAGGAGCGTGGATCGGGAATTGGGGGCGACACCACCCACTGATTACCAATCCCAATTCACTGACTGTGGGAGCGGCTTCCAAGCCGCGAAGAAAGGACTCCTATATCAGGCGGCCAGACGCCTTAACTCCGCATCCGCCTGTCTCAGGCTTTGGCTCAATTCGTGTCCGAGCCACAGCAACAGGCGCATGCCGAGTTCCGGAGATTTGCGGCAAAGCCTTTTCAGGGCCTCGTGTTCGAGAATCGCCAATTCGCAATCGGCCGTAGTGCGGGCGTCGGCCGTGCGTGGTCCCGGGGCCAGAAATGCCGCCTCACCCACGGTCATGCCGGGCCCGAACTTGGCCAGACGAAGTTTTTTCTTCTGCTCGTACGGCAGAAGGATTTCCACCTCGCCGCTCAAGACGACAAACAACTCGTCGCCGAAATCGCCGCTCCGAAACAAATACTCGCCGGCGGCGATCGTTTTTTCCTGGAAGAAACCCTCCAGATATGCGCGTTCCTCGTCATTGAAACCGGAAAGGAGATCCGAGTCGCCCAGCTCCACCCGTTTGTACAGCCCGGCGGGCTCCACCCCCAAATCCCGAAGCAGGCAATCCTCGGCGTATTCGAGCCCCTGATCCGTGCCGGCGAAGGTACGCAGGCGCACGTGGGCATGATAGGGCACCACCCGTTCATGGCGGTGGCCCTTGCGTTTGACCAGACCCATGCTCGACGGCACATGCGTCAGAATCAACTCGCCTCCCCGCTCCCGCAGTATGCCGGACATGTGCTCGATCAGGCGGATGGCCGTCAGATCCACCTGACCCACGCGCCGCATGTCCAGAATGATGTATTTGGCCCTTTTCAGATCCTCCTGGATGGTGACAAAAAGATGATCCGTGGTGCCGAAGAAGAGGGTGCCCTTGAGTTCGTAGCCCACGATCTGATCGGCATGCTCCGCAAGCAGTCGGCGTTCCTTCTGGGGGCGGTGGCGGAGCGAAGGATGCTCGCCGGCATTCCAGCGGCGATGAATCACGGCCGTCTGCACCTGCGCACGAATGAATTCGATGGCCGCGAGCGCCACGCCCAGGGCGACGGCCACCATCAAGTCGTAGAACACCGTCACAGCAGTCACCACAAGCGCGATCATGCCATCCATGCGCGCCCGCGGCGTTTTCAACCACAGGATGATGTCCTTGTCCAGCAGACTGAAGACGGCGATGTACAGGATGATCCCCGCCAACATGCTGAGCGGAAGAATCGCTGCCAGCGGTGCCATCAATACGATGAACAGCACCAAGCCGAATGCGGTCACCAGACCCACCCAGCGTCGCCCGCCGCTTTCGATGGCTGCCAGCGTGGCTCCGGTGGTGCCGGCGCCGGCGACGCCACCGAGCAAGGATGAAAGCAGGTGACCGACACCCTGTCCCATCAGAGTACGGGCGGCGCTGTGGCGGGCACCGGTTGAAATATCGGCCACCACACTCGTCAAGAGCGTATCCAGGGAGGCGAGAACAGCCAGAGCCAGGGCCGACCCGAGCATCAGCAGCCATGGCCAGGAGGCGGGTGATGACAGGGCGATCCCCGGATGCATTGCGGCCATCGAAGGCAGATGGCCGACCACCCAAACCGTCGGCATCGGGATGGAAAGAACAAGGGTAAAGAGGTGGAAAGCCAGCGTGCCGCACAGCAAGCCCAGTGCAATTCCCGGCACGGAGCGGATCCATCGCGGCAGGAGTACGATGGCGGCCAGGGTCACGGCGGCGGTGGCGGCGGGAATCCAGGCGCCCTGCCCCAGGCTTAAGGAGACGTCCCCTCCCGTCACGGCCTGAATCTGGGATTCCACCATCAGGATTCCCGAACCGGTCATAAATCCGGACACCACCGGGTAGGGGATGAACTTGATCAGGTGCCCCAGGCGCATGACGCCGATCAACAGCTGCAGGAGGCCGGCCAGAAGCACGGTCACACCCGTCGCGGCCACCAGATCGCGGCCGGCAAGACCCGTGGCATGCAGGGCGGCAACCATGCCGGATAGCAACACCAGTGTCGGGCCGGTGGGGGCGCTGATCAGCCCGGCCGTGCCGAAAAAAAAGCTTGAAACGAGGCAGAGGCAGGCGGCGGTGATCAGGCCGGAAAGGGCGGCGGCGGCCGAATCGTGCGTGAAGGGAAGCCACAGGGCGATGCCAAAGGCCATGGCCTGCGGCAGTACCAGGGCCGATGCCGAAAGCCCGCCCCAGATCTCGCCTTGCAGGGCCTTCACTGCGCTTCCTCTCGGGTAAGGGCCTCAGGACTGCGCATCGGATGCAGAATACCGGTCCGCATAGTCGATGTATGAATCAGCCCGGCACGAGCAGGGAGGGGTAGACATCATCCGGCGGTTCGATCCCCAACATCTCGAACATTGTGGCCGCCAGGTGCGCCAGCCCGGGCGTGGTGTGCACGTCGTCCGTTCCCTGCGGTTGCCGCAGGGCATAGGAATGATCGTAGGCGGGATCGAACAGGATGCAGGGCACGGGATTCAGGGTGTGTTTTGTGGAAGCCTCCTCGGTTCCATCCCTCTTTTTCACCTGCATCAATTCGGCATTGCCATGATCGGCGGTCACAAGGGCGCATCCACCCGCTTCTTCAAGTGCCTGAAGAACCCGGCCCAGTGCGGCATCCACCGTCTCCACGGCCTTGATCGCAGGTGCCATCAAGCCGCAATGCCCGACCATGTCCGCGTTGGCGAAATTGATCATGCCAAAGCCATAGCGACCGCTCTTGATCAGCTCCGCGGCCGTATCCGCAATCTCCGCCGCCTTCATTTCCGGCTTCTCGGCAAAGGAGATGCCTTGGTCCGAGGGAATCAGGATGTATTCCTCCATCTCCGGATCGAGTGGTTCGTGATAGCCGCCGTTGAAAAAGAAGGTCACGTGCGGGTACTTCTGTGTCTCGGCCAGGCGGAACTGCCGGATTCCCAATTCCATGATGCGCTTGCCGAAAGGGTTGTCCACTTTGGTGGGGCCGATGAGCTGGAGGGGTGGAAGGTTGCGGTCTTCGTCGTACACCATCATGCCGGCAAACAGGACATCCGGCCGCCGACCGCGATCGAAGCCATTGAAATCGTCGAGACAGAAGGCCTCCGTGATCTCAATTGCACGATCACCCCGGAAATTCATCATGATGACCGCATCGCCGTCCCGCATTTTGCCCACGGGCTGATCGTTTTCATCAACGATGACAAAAGGGGGCATGTCCTGATCCACAAGGTCGGGGGTGTGACGACGGAAATGACGAATGGCTGCGAGCGCGGAGTGGAAACGATGCTCGGCGATACCGTGTACATGGAGTCTCCAGCCGGCGGCCACCTTGCGCCAGTCGTGGTCGCGATCCATGGTGATCACCTCACGCCCGCCAGCCGAAGCAATGCGATAATCACGGTGCGGCTGTTTGTTGATGACTGCAAACAGTTCCTCGATTCGTGCCACGTAGTTCTGTGCCGTCTGGATGCCGACATCACGGCCGTCGAAAAGGGCATGCAGGCGCAGGCGCCGCACCCCCCTTTCATGCGCGTGACGGATCACGGCCTTGAAATGGTCGATGTGGGAATGCACATTGCCGTCGGACAAAAGGCCCAGCAGGTGCAGCGTTCCGCCCTTGAGACAACGGTCGATGACGAGCTTCAAGGCTTCGGAGGCGAAAAAAGATCCGTCCGCGATGGCCTTGTTGATCCGCGTCGGTCCCTGGTCGAGAATTCGACCGGCGCCCATCGTCAGGTGGCCGACCTCGGATCCGCCCATATCCTGCAGCGACGGCAGGCCGACATAGGGGCCATGGGTGAAGAGCCGGGTATGCGCATACTTCCGCCACAGGCGGTCCATAACCGGTGTGGCGGCCTGTGCGATCGCATCCTCGGGCCCGCCCGAGCCGATGCCCCAGCCGTCAAGGATGATCAGCAACCCCGGCCTCCGGCCATGGAAGTGCTCTGCAAAAGACATGACATCTCCGGTCAAGATTTGGTCGGGGACGCTAGCGGAATTATCCTTCACGGTCATCCGCTTTTGGTTGCTTTCAGCCCCTCTCCGGCACCCTCCGGCGCGGAAATACCAAACGGGAAAACGGGGTCAACTCACCTGGGGTGCGAATACGAAGGGGTCGCTGTGAATGTCCTTGATCGCGGCTCCGGCCAGATAACAGGCACGCTTGAGCGCATCCACGATCGGAGGATCACCGCAGAGATAGATCCGCCAGCCGCCAAGGTTTTGCATGCGCCGTTGCACGACATCCACGATGTTGCCCCGCGCACCGTTCACCGGTGGCTCGCCGTGCAGCACGCAAGGGATGTAGCTCAGGTTTTCATGCGTAGCGGCCAGTTCGCGCATCTCGTCGACCATGTAAAGGCCGGGTACGGCAAGGCTGGCGTGGAGGAATCGAATCGGACCGGTGTGTCCCTGGGCCAGGGCATCGCGGACGATGCCGTAGAGCGGGGCGAGGCCCGTGCCGGTGCCGACCAGAAGCAAGCCGGCCTCGGGATCGGTGGGAAGATAGAAGCAATCGCCACTGGGACCATAAAACTCCAGGGACTGGCCTACCTTGAGTTCATCGAAGAGCCAAGTGCTCATTTGGCCGCCCGGAACTCGCTTGATGTGCAGTTCCAGTTCGGCCTCCCCCGGGAGGCTTGCCAATGAATAGCTGCGCACCAGCTCGTCCCCGGGGCGGATCAGATTGATGAACTGGCCGGCTCGGTAGGAGAAGCCGCCCTCGCAGGCCAGGCGCAAACGCATGACACTGTCGTTCAATCGCTCCTTGGAAGTGAGAACGGCCCTGTTTCTCGTCGCGGCGCTGTCCACAAGGGAGATCTCGAGATCCTCCGCCGGTTCACAAACGCAGGCCAGAAAATAACCTTGGGCGCGCAAGGTGTCCTTGATGCCGTTCTGGGCCGCTTCCGGCGGCTGTCCACGGGCGGCTCGGACCATGCAGGTGTGGCAGACGCCGCTGCGACACGAGGACGGCAGCATCACCCCATGGCGCATCAGGCAGTCCAGCACCTTCTCGCCTTGCCGGCAGGTATACTCTTTACCCTCAAAGGTGATCTTTGGCATCGAATGCAACTCCTGTGCCTCGCCTTTCACAACCCCGTGAAGGATGGCACATGCTGGCAGGCATGAGCAATGAGTGAACGCAGGTCGGGATTCAGGGAATGAGCGCCGCATTTGTACCCGGCTCCCCCGATCCCCATCTTATGGGCTACGGTGTCTGGCCTGCGAATGGTCGACATGCGAACGACAGACAGAAGAAAAAACGGGATTCTGCAAGCAACAAATCGCAAAATCCCGTTTCATCTGCAAGGCCTTTAACCCGGACTTTCATGGGATCGCGGATGGATGGCGAAGGATGCGCAGGATCGGGGCGCCTGCAGGCAAGAAGCATAGCCTTGAGCTTGGTTCGCAGCCGAAGGCGCACATCCGGCCCGCGCAGACAAGCCAGGCGCCGCGAAATGCAAGGTGTCAGTCTTCAAAAGCACATCCACTCCGATGCGACCCCTTCATGCTCTTCGATCTTTCAAATCCCGGCATGTTTACATGAAAAGTCCGGGTTAACGATCCAGCACGTCGTCGCGGGTGGACTCCGCAATATCGATCACTTCCTGAATGGTCCCCTCGCCCACGCCGAGTTCGGCCAGTGTGGAGCGAAGATGCGCCAGGATATGATCGAAATGCGTATCATCCAGACCCTTTTCATGGACCAGGTGTTTGTGCGCCTCGCGCATATCCTTGCCCGTGTAAGCATGAGGACCACCGAACACCATGGTCAAAAAGGCCTTCTGCTTGGCCGCCTGTTTTTCCATGTCCACCCCCTCGAAGAAAGGTTTGACATAGGCATCGGCCAGCACGCGACGGTAGAAGATGTCCACGGCGGCATCGATGGCCGCAGCGCCGCCCAGGCGTTCATAAAGGGTCGACTTGCCACCGGCGTAGGATGAGCCACGAGTGGGCTCCTCCTGCGCTTCCTGCACCGCCTTGGAACTGGTAAGCGCAAGGAGAACGATGATCGCTACCAGCAGAATGATGGGAAGAACAATACCGAAAAAGCTCATGCCACGCTCCTAGCGATCCAGCACATCGTCACGCGTGGATTCGGCGACATCGATCACGGTCTTGATCAATTCCGGCGCCACACCGAGTTCGGCCAGCGTGGAGCGGAGATGGCAGATGATGTGATCGAAATGGGAATCGTTGAGACCCATTTCATGCACCAGGCGCTTGTGTGCCTCGCGCATGTCCTTCCCCGTATATTTGTTTGCCCCCCCCGTCACCATGGTCAAAAAGGCCTTCTGCTTGGCCGCCTGCTTTTCCATATCAATCCCTTCAAAGAAGCGGTTGACATAGGCGTCACCCAGAACGCGCCGATAGAAGATGTCCACGGCGGCGTCGATGGCGGCTTCGCCGCCCAGTTGTTCATACACAGTACTCATGATTTCCCCCCTCGATTGTTGAGCGCATGCAGAATGCATGGCAACCGAAACCTATTCAGGGTGGACAATTATGTCAAAACAAATATATGTTTTGCTCATGCAATTGACCC
>CAZHOU010000086.1:0-6748 GCA_964534165.1 uncultured Zetaproteobacteria bacterium | reverse complement strand
CACCTCGGCAGTCACGATCCCGCCGCCTCCGGGGGATAGCGCCCGTTCGAGCACCACCAGATCCTTCAACCCGGCGGCGGCGCGGCAGAGTGCATCCACGGGGAACGGCCGGAAGGACCGCAGCTTGATGATGCGCGCCTGCGTCCGATTCGTTTGCATCGCCGCGGCCTCGCGCAGCGTTCCCAACACGGAGCCCAGGGAAAGGATGCCGATCTCGGCGTCCTCCGGCCCGGACACGTCCACCAGACCGCCGCAATTGCGGCCGCAGTACCCCGCCCACTCGGCGTCCACCTCTTCGATCACCACGAGCGCCTTCAGCATAGCCGCATGGTGGGCGTGGCGCACCTCGGTGAAATAATCCGGTGTGGCCAACATGCCGAGACTGATCGGGGCGCGTACATCCAATGTGCGGGCGAAACGATACGGAGGCAGGAAACGCTCCACGTCCTCCGGCGGCGGTAGATCGATCGGTTCCAGGGTGTGCGTCAGCGTGAAGCCGTCCACGCATACCATCACCGGCAATTCGCAGATCTCGGCGATGCGGAAGGCCTGAATGCTGGTGTCCACGGCCTCCTGGTTGCTTTCGCAATAGAGCTGGATCCAGCCGGCGTCGCGCACGGCCATCGAATCCTGATGGTCGTTCCAGATGGAGAGCGGCGCCGACACGGCGCGATTGGCGCAGGTGAGCACGAGCGGAATGCGCATGCCGGCGATGTTGTAGAGCACCTCGCTCATCAGGAGCACACCCTGGGAGGAAGTGGCCGTATAGGCGCGTACGCCGCTGGCCGCGGCGCCGAGTACGACCGAGGCGGCCGAGAATTCGCTCTCGACACTGACGTATTCGGCCTTCAGCACGCCGTCCGCCACCAGCCTGGAGAGATGCTCGACGATGTGGGTCTGGGGCGTGATCGGATAGGCGGCGATCACCTGCGGCCGGCACATGGCCACGGCGTGGGCAATGGCCTGGGAGCCCTCGATGGCCTCACGCATCGCTCTTTCCCCAGGCACCGCGGGAAACCCGTTCCGCCGCCCGGGCGATCAGGGTGCGGTTGGCCGCAAGCAGCTCGCCGCCGAAGCGTCTTTCCAATGCCTGTTCCAGGGCCCGAAAGGAAACGATACCGGTCAGGGCCGCGAAAGCGGCGATGAGCGCCGTGTTGGGGATGGGACGTCCGAGAACCTCCTGGGCCAAGCCCGTGGCCGGAATGGCCTCCACCCGGTAGCTGTCTCCGAAGCCGAAAGTGCCTGCGTCCTTCCTGGAATTGATCAGGATTCCGCCGCCATCGCGCAGGCCGCGATGGAGATCCCCGCCGTGCAGAAGACTCTCATCCTGGACGATGAGAAAATCCGGCGTCCGCACCTGGCAGCGGCGCAGGATGGGCCGCCTGTCCAGACGCACGAAGGCCATCACCGGCGCCCCCCGGCGCTCGGCCCCGAAATTGGGGAAGGCCTGCACGCAGTAGCCGTCGGCGAAGGCGGCGGCGGCGAGAAGATTGGCGGCGAGCACATTGCCCTGGCCGCCGCGGCCGTGAATGCGAATGCTGATCATCCTATGATGCTTATAGTGCATGCGAAAGCGTATGAAAAGCCGGTCGACGCCGGCTGTGCTATATTGCGGATGCACGGCAAAGGAGGCCGTTGATGCCGCAGTCGCCGTTTCATCTGGTGCCCCGCATGCCCAAGGGGCTCGAGGGCCTGATCGATCTGGCCCTGGACATGCGCTTTTCCTGGAGCCATGCCACGGACCGGCTGTGGGTGCGGATCGATCCCGAACTGTGGAACCGCACCCACAACCCGTGGCTGATCCTGCAAACCACGGCCGCCGCCCGCCTTGAGGAACTGGCGGCCGACCCGGCCTTCGTCGAGGCCGTGGCGGAACAGATCGAGTGCCACCGCCGTGCGCTGGAAGCCGAAAGCTGGTTTGCACGCAGCAGGAAGCGGCCCGCGTTCAGGCGCATCGCCTTTTTCTGTATGGAATACGGCCTTGCCGAGGCCCTGCCGATCTATTCCGGAGGCCTCGGCATTCTGGCCGGGGACTACCTGAAGGCAGCCAGTGACATGGGCCTGCCGGCGGTTGGAATCGGTCTTCTGTACCAGCAGGGCTATTTCCGCCAGATCGTCGATGCCCACGGCAACCAGCTGGAATTCTTCCCCTACAACAACCCAATCCAACTGCCCGTCATGCCGGTCAGGAACAGCCACGGAGAGTGGGTGCATGTGCAGATTCCGTTGCCCGGCCGCGACCTGCGGCTGCAAATCTGGCAGGCCATCGTCGGGCGCACGCGCCTCTTTCTCCTGGACAGCAACACGCCGCTGAACTCGCCGGTGGATCGGAGCCTGACGAGCGAGTTGTACGGCGGCGGCACCGAGATGCGCCTGCTGCAGGAGATGATCCTCGGCATCGGCGGCGCCCGCCTGGTCTCAGCGATCGGACTGGATGCCGAGATCTACCATCTCAACGAAGGCCATGCGGCCTTCGCCGTGCTTGAACGCGCCAGGCTCTATGCCGAAGCCCATGTCTGTGCCACGAACATCGCGCTCACGATCACCCGCGCCGGCAACCTGTTCACCACGCATACGCCGGTCGCCGCGGGCTTCGACCGCTTCTCGCCGGAGTTGATGCGGCATTACCTGCCGCCCTACTGCCGCGAGCTAGGTCTGGATATCGAGGAACTTCTGGCCCTGGGACGCGTCGATCCGGGGGATCGGGGGGCGCCGTTCAACATGGCCGTGCTGGCCATGCGCGGTTGCAACGCCGCCAACGGTGTCAGCCGCCTGCATGGGCGGGTCAGCCGCAGGATCTTCCAGCCCCTGTTTCGTCGCTGGCCACAAAAGGAGGTGCCGATCGGACACGTGACCAACGGCATCCACGTGCCTTCCTGGGATTCGGCCAGCGCCGACGCCTTGTGGACCGAGGCCTGCGGCAAGGAACGCTGGCTGGGCGGCATGGAGAGCCTGACGGAGAAAATCCGGGAACTTCCGGATGAGATTCTGTGGTCGCTGCGCAGCCGTGCACGCAGGCAGTTCGTGCACTACGTTCGCCGGCGTCACGGGCGCCAGATCGCGGCCGATGGTGGGCCGGCGGTGGCGGCAAGCGACGGGGTCCTTGATCCCAATGTCCTGACCCTGTGTTTCGCCCGCCGCTTCGCCGCCTACAAGCGCCCGAACCTGCTGCTCGCTGACCCCGAGCGCCTGGCACGTATCCTGCACAACCGGGAAGCGCCGCTGCAGCTCGTCATCGCCGGCAAGGCCCACCCGCAGGACGAACCCGGCAAGGCCATGATCCGGGAATGGATCGCATTCATCCGGAATCACAACCTCCATAACAACGTCGTTTTTCTGAGTGATTACGACATGGTCCTGGCCGAGCAGATGGTTCAGGGGGCGGATGTGTGGCTGAACACGCCGCGGCGGCCTTGGGAGGCCTGCGGCACCAGCGGCATGAAGGTGCTGGTCAACGGCGGCCTCAACCTCTCCGAACTGGACGGATGGTGGGCCGAGGCCTACCGCCCCGAAGTCGGATGGGCCATCGGTGACGGATGCGAGCACGACTCCGATCCGGCCTGGGACGCCCTGGAGGCCGAACAGGTCTACCACCTGCTCGAAGATGCGATCATCCCCTGTTTCTATGCGCGCGACGAGCGCGGCATCCCGGTTCGCTGGGTGGAACGCATGCGTGCGAGCATGGCGGAACTGACGCCGTTCTTTTCCTGTAACCGCATGCTGCAGGAATACATCGACCATTATTACCAGCCGTTGGCGGATGCCCTGCACCGGCGCATGGCCAAGGGGCAGGATCTGGCCCGGGAAATCAATGACTGGCGGCGGCGACTCGAAAGCCACTGGCAGAATCTGCACTTCGGCAATGTCGATTATCACGAGGAGGACGGCCGCCACGTCTTCGACGTCCAGGTCTACCTCGATGAGTTGGACAAGGAGGACGTGCGGGTGCAGCTGTACGCCGAAGGCGGTGAGGATGCGGAGGATGAATGCATCACCATGGAGCGGGGGGAGGCGCTGGCCGGTGCCGTCAACGGCTTCACCTACCATGCCGCCTTTCCGGCCACGCGACCCTCCTCGGACTACACGCCCCGGATCATTCCCCACCACCCCGAAGCCGTCGTTCCTCTCGAGGCCGGCCCGATCCTGTGGCTGCGCTGAAATCAACCGCAGGCAAGGCCTCGTCCGTGTCGGTTCTGCGGATCGGAGATTGAGAAGGCGCCCTCCCTTGCATCCTGGCATGTGGACGACTATGTAAGAAATAGCTGCTCTGCATAAACCATGCTCTGTCGCGACATTCTACAAGCAGTTCCAAAGGAGGAAGAAAATGGCCGAAACGAAAACCACGAAAGAAGCACCGGAATCGCGTCAGGAATTCAGCAATCTGGAGGCGGACATCGACAAGCTGCGCGCGGACGTCGCCGAACTGGCCGACATCGTCAAGACCACAGCCACCGGCAAGGCCGCCGCGGCCAAGGAACAGCTCGGCACGGAAGCCCAGCGGGCGCTGGAGGAACTGCAACAGCGCCTGGATGCCCTGATCGGCCAGGGACGCCAGACCGTCGATCAGGTGGGCGAACAGATCGGCCAGCACCCGGTCAGCTCCTTGGTCGGCGCCTTCGGGCTCGGCTTCATTCTCGCCATGCTGCTGGAACGGGGAGGCAACACTGGATCGTCTCGCTGAACTGATCATCGCCGTCGCCGACCTGGTGGAGGCCGAGGCGCGGGAACTGCGGCGCACTCTCGTGCGCACCGGATGGAGCCTGGCCTGTCTGCTGGCCATGGGTCTGTTGGCCGCCGCCGGCGCCGCTTTTTGCCTGTGGGCGGGATACCAGTATCTGCTGGCGCAGGTCGGCCCGGTCCGGGCGGCCCTCTTGAGCGGCCTGTCCGCCCTTCTTCTTGCCGGAGGCTTCGCATGGCTGGCGGTACGACTGAACCGCTGACCCCGGCCGAGGCCAAGGAACGCCTGCGCCGGGCCGCCGCCCGCGCCAGTTTGCGCACGTGGGCCGAGAGCAATCCCTGGAGTCTGCTCGTGCTGGCATTGGGCGCCGGTTTTCTGGCCGGCAAGGCCCCGGCGGCGCGAAGTGCCCTGATCTGGAGCGCGGCGCAATTGCTGACCTCCCTGGCCAGGACAGGGTCGCACAGACTCAAGTAATCCGAAAACGATTCGCTGTCCCTGCAATGCAAGATTCTTCTCTTGATCGCCGGCATCTCCCGGCCACGAGCGGGGCGTGAAGATCTCCTTTCACGGCGCCGCCGGCGGCGTCACCGGTTCCTGCCACCTCATCCAATGCGGAGGCTCGCGGATGCTGATCGATTGCGGCCTCTACCAGGGCAGCCGCGAGTTGGACGAGGAAAACCGCGAGGCGTTCGGCTTCGAGCCGGAAACGGTCAATTACCTGCTGCTGACCCATGCCCATCTGGATCATTGCGGCCGCATCCCGCTGCTGGTGGAGCGCGGTTTCAGGGGCGAGATCATCACCACCGCCGCCAGCCGCGAACTGGCGCGGCTGGTGCTGCTGGATGCGGCCCACCTGCAGGAGAGCGAGGCGGCATGGCGGGCGCGCAAGCAGAGGCGCAAAGGGCGAAGACGCGGAACCGAAGGGCCGCTGTACACGGTGCTCGAAGCACTGGACAGCCTCGATTTCTTCGGACGCACTGCCCGCTACGGTCGGCCCATGGTGATTGCACCCGGCATCACCGCCACCTTCCTCGATGCCGGCCACATCCTGGGCTCGGCCATCGTCCTGCTGCAACTGGAGGAGGCCGGCCGCCGGCTGCGCGTGCTTTTCTCCGGCGACCTGGGATACAGCGGCCGCGTCATCCTGCGCGATCCGGCGCCGCCGCCGGAAGCGGATGTCGTCGTCATGGAGACCACCTACGGCGACCGGCGCCACAAACACCTGCAGGCGAGCATCGAGGAACTCTACACCGCCATCAACGACACATTCCGCCGCGGCGGCAACGTCATCGTCCCCACCTTCGCGCTCGAGCGCGCGCAGGAGGTTCTCTACTACTTGCGCGAGGGCGTGGAGCAGGGCCTGTTACCGGCCGCCATGCAGGTCTTTCTCGATTCCCCCATGGCCATCTCCGCCACCGAAATCTTCCGCCGCCACCCCGAATGTTACGATGCCGAAACGGCGGCGTTGTTTCGCGGCCATCGCGACCCCTTCAGCCCCCCGGGCATGCATTTCACGCGCGAGACGGCGGAATCCATGGCCCTCAACCGCATCGGTGGCGGCGCCGTCATCATGGCCGGCTCCGGCATGTGCACCGGCGGCCGCGTGCGCCATCACCTGCGCCATCATCTGTGGCGCCAGGACAGCAGCATCATCTTCGTCGGCTATGCCGCCCGTGGCACGCTCGCCCGCCAGATCCTGGACGGCGCCCGGAGGGTCTCCATCTTCGGCGAACGGATCCCCGTCCGCGCCCGCATCTACACCATCGGCGGCTTCTCGGCCCATGCCGACGCGGCCGAATTGCTGGCCTGGCACCGTGGGACGGGGCAGCCGCGACGCACGTTCCTGGTGCACGGAGAGGATCACGCCATGAAGGCCTTCGCCGCCCGTCTCCAGGGGCATGAGGTCATCATGCCGGCGCTGCACGAGAGCTTTGAATTGTAGCCGCCTGCCGAACAGTAGGCTAACCCGGATTTTTCATGATGACCATGCGTAAGTATTCGAAATATCGAGAAGCATGCGGTTGAGTCCCTATACTGCTGTAAATTCATATGAGGTGGATGGCCACCTGC
>CAZHOU010000085.1:0-6851 GCA_964534165.1 uncultured Zetaproteobacteria bacterium | reverse complement strand
AGGGAAGATGCGCCGAGGCGCGCGGATTGACCTCCAGCACGTAGATCTCCTCGCCCTGCAGGGCGAACTGGATGTTCAGCAGGCCGCGGACATTCAGGGCCAGACCCAGCGCCTCGGTTTGTCTGCGCACCTCGGCAATCGTGCCCTCGGAGATCGAATGCGGCGGCAGGCAGCAGGCCGAATCGCCCGAATGCACCCCGGCTTCCTCGATGTGCTCCATGATCCCCCCGATCACCACCCGGCGACCGTCGCAGAGGGCATCCACGTCCAATTCGATGGCGTTATGCAAAAAGCGGTCGATCAGGACCGGGTGATCGGGACTGACGGTTACGGCTTCGCGCATGTAATGTAGCAGCTCCCGCTGATCGTGAACGATCTGCATGGCCCGGCCACCCAATACGTAGGACGGACGCACCACCACCGGATAGCCGATCCTCGCGGCCACCATCAGCGCCTCTTCACGGGTTTTGGCCGTACCGTTCTCCGGTTGCCGCAATCCCAGTCGGTGCAACAGGCGCTGGAAACGTTCGCGGTCCTCGGCCAGATCGATCATGTCCGGACTGGTGCCGATAATCGGGGCCCCGGCCTCCTCCAGCGCTCTGGATAGTTTCAACGGCGTCTGGCCGCCGAATTGCACGATCACGCCGTCCGGTTTCTCCGTTTCGATGACGGCCATGACATCCTCGAAGGTCAGAGGCTCGAAATACAGGCGATCGGAGGTGTCGTAGTCGGTCGAAACCGTCTCCGGATTGCAATTCACCATGATCGATTCAATCCCGTCCTCGGAAAGGGCAAAGGCGGCATGGACGCAGCAGTAATCGAATTCGATGCCCTGACCGATCCGGTTCGGCCCGCCTCCGAGGACGATGACCTTCTTCCGCTTCGTCGGCCGGGCTTCGCATTCTTCCTCGTAGGTGGAATAAAGATACGGCGTCTGGGCCTCGAATTCCGCCGCGCAGGTGTCGACGCGCTTGAAGACGGGACGCACGCCGGCGGTGATGCGGGCGCGACGAACCTCGTCTTCCCCGCATCCCAGTAATTCTCCGAGTCTTGCATCCGAGATTCCCTCCTGCTTGAGGCGCCGCCAATCCTCGGCATCGAGGGAAGACACATCACGGCCGCTGCAATGCTGTTCGAGTTCGACGACGGCGGCGATTTCGCTCAGAAACCATGGATCGATCTGCGTCAGTTCGTGCACCTTGTCCACGCTCCATCCGCCGCGTAGTGCCTCCGCCAGCCACCACAGACGATCGGGGCCGGGAACGGCCAGTTTTTCACGCAGGAAGTGTTCGGCATCGACACCGGCCGGAAGCCTCTTGTCGAAGCCGTGGGTGCCGATCTCCAGGCCGCGCATGGCCTTGCCCAGCGACTCGGAGAATGTGCGGCCGATGGCCATCACCTCGCCCACCGACTTCATCTGCGTGCTCAGGCGGCGATCGACGCCGTCGAATTTCTCGAATGCAAAGCGCGGCATCTTGGTGACCACATAATCGATCGTCGGCTCGAAGGCAGCCCAGGTTTCGCCGGTGATGTCGTTGCGGATCTCATCCAGTGTGTAACCGACAGCCAGTTTGGCGGCGATCTTGGCGATCGGAAAACCGGTGGCCTTGCTCGCCAGGGCCGAGGAACGCGAAACGCGCGGGTTCATCTCAATGATCACCATGCGGCCGTCGGCGGGATGGACCGCGAACTGGACATTGGAGCCCCCGGTCTCGACGCCGATCTCACGCAGGCAGGCCATGGCGGCATCGCGCATGCGCTGGTATTCCTTGTCCGTCAGGGTCTGGGCCGGCGCCACGGTGATCGAGTCGCCGGTGTGCACGCCCATGGGATCGACGTTTTCGATGGAGCAGACGATGACACAATTGTCGTTCTTGTCGCGCATCACCTCCATCTCGAACTCTTTCCAGCCGATGATCGACTCCTCGACGAGAATCTCGGAAACAGGGCTGGTTTCGAGACCGAAGGCGGCGATGCGTTCGAATTCCTCCGGATTGTAGGCGATGCCGCCGCCACTGCCGCCGAGCGTGAACGAGGGACGGATGATCAACGGATAGCCGATCTCCCGGGCATAGGCGCGTGCCTCCTCCAGGGAATGCGCAAAACCGCCGCGCACCATCTCGAGTCCGATGCGGGTCATCGCCTGCTTGAACAATTCGCGATCCTCGGCCTTGTCGATGGCCTCGGGTTGTGCGCCGATCAATTGCGCGCCGTATTTTTCCAGGACCCCGTGCTTGTGCAGGGACAACGTGGTATTGAGCGCCGTTTGCCCGCCCATCGTCGGCAGCACGGCATCCGGGCGTTCCTTCTCGAGGATGCCGGCCACCACCTCCCAGGTGATGGGCTCGATGTAGGTGGCGTCAGCGAAATCGGGATCGGTCATGATCGTGGCCGGATTCGAATTGACGAGAATGACCCGATAGCCTTCATCCTTCAGGGCCTTGCAGGCCTGCACGCCGGAATAGTCAAACTCGCAAGCCTGACCGATCACAATCGGACCGGCCCCCAGGATGAGGATGGATTCGATATCGTCACGACGGGGCATTCGTCCGGCTTACTCCTTGTCCGATCAGGGCGGTGCGCATACCGCCGGCAAGCGCCGAAGCATACGGAAAGCAACCGCCGCTGCCTACAAGGAATGCGGCAGCGCATGAGCAGGGGAGTTATTTTTTTTGAGCGGAGGCGACGAAGGGATCCGACCAGGCTTTCACCCCCACTGCGGTCGCCACCGCCGCGTGCGTGAGGTTCCCGTCCCAGGTGTTCACGCCCCGGGCCAGGGCCCGGTTCTCGCGCACGGCGGTCTCCACCCCCTGATCGGCCAGCATGCGCACGTAGGGGAAGGTCGCCGCCGTCAAGGCCTGGGTACTGCTGCGCGGCACAGCCGACGGCAGGTTGGGCAGGCAGCAGTGCATCACCCCGGCCTCCATGTACACCGGTTCCGCGTAGGTGGTCGGGCGGCTGCTCTCGGAGATGCCTCCCTGATCGATGGCCACATCCATGAACACACCACCGGCCATGCGCTGAAGATAGGATGGCGTAAGCAGGACGGGGGCGTGTTCACCGGGAATCAACGCCGCGCCGATCAACACGTCACACTCACCCAGGGCCTCGAACATCAATTGCGGGGCAAAAAAACGTGCTTCGAACGCCTCCCCCGCGGCGGCAAAGCGCTCCCGCAGGGAGGAAACGCAATCCACACTGGCGTCCAGCACGCGCACCCGCGCCCCCATGCCGAGAGCCACCTCCGCGGCACTGCTGCCCACATGGCCGCCCCCGATCACCAGCACCAAAGCGGGCGGCACGCCGGGGATGCCTCCCATCAGGATTCCCTTGCCGGTGAAACCGGTGCCGTTTTCGCGTTGCAGGAAGCGAGCCGCCATCTGTACGGCCAGTCGGCCGGCAATGCGACTCATCGGAATCAGCAGAGGAAGACGGCCGTCATCCGTTTGCACGGTTTCATAACCGATCACACGCACCTTCTTTTGCAGCAACACACGGGCGAGTTCGGGAGATGCGGCCAGATGCAAAAAGGTGAACAGGCACAGGCCGGGACGAAGGTACCGGTATTCCTGTGGTAGCGGTTCCTTGACCTTCACCACCAACTCGGCGGCCCATGCCTCCTCCGCCTCATGCACGAGGGTGGCGCCGGCCTCGGCGTAAGCGGAATCCGGAAAACCGCTGTCGCAGCCCGCTCCCGTCTCGATGCGCACCTGATGTCCGCGGGAGACAAGCTCGCCTGCATCCACCGGCTTCAAGGCCACGCGGTGTTCGCGATTCTTGATCTCCTTGGGTACGCCGATGATCATGCGCAAGAAGCCGTTTTCCGGATCAGCGAATCGGTGTCACGGTCAGGCGGCCGTCCGAACTCACCTCGATACGGTAGCGCTTGCCGTTCGGGCAGGTGGCCTCGATCGTGCGGTTGCCGTTGGCATCCTCGCTCTCGCGGATGTCCGTGACCTCGCGGCCCCCGCAGTCGTAACCGCGCAGCATGATGGTGGTGGCGATATCTTCCGCCCGGGTGACGGCCGCAGCCTCGTCTCCGGGCCACAGCATTCCCGAAACCAGCAGCATCAAGACGGCCAAGCTTCTCTTTTTCATGCCTTCACCTCCAACAGGCTCTTCCAAATGCATTCACGTGCGAGATAGATGTCCCGAGCCAGTTTTGGATCCCCGTTCAACAGCGCCAGGACCTTGAGCAACAGGCCGTCGAAGCGCGCGCGCAGCTCCCGCAATGAATAGGCGGCTGCATGCCTGCGATAGGCCTTGACCATGGCCACCAGATCCAGGGCATCGGAACGAATGGCCAGTTTGGTGAAAAAGCCGATGGCCTGCGTCTCCTTCAGACGAGCGATCAACTCCTTCATATCAAAGGTCTTTTCCGAACCAGCCTTTCTCCCGGACTGCTTGTGTCCGGATCCCCGACGAAGGGCATGCTTTCGAGACTGGACTTGTGGTCGCCCCTCCGTCCCCGCGGCCACCGTTGTCTTTGCTTGCATTTCCGCAGCCCGGGGTGGGGTGACCGCGGCCGAGGCGCAGGGCTGCGCCACACACACGACGGTGACTAACGGCGACATGGCCACGATGAGCATGGATTTGAGACAAGCCGCACAGGCCTCTTTCGTCTTCATCCCCAGCCCGGATTTTTCATGATGGCCATGCGTCGGGATAGGAAGTTCCGAGGGCCGAGCAGCGAGGGCCGAGAGCCGAGGTGAATGGTGATTGGAAATTGGTGATTGGTGGATTTCCCGATTACCAATCACGAATAACCAATCACCGATTTCTGCGCCATCCATCCGCGTTTCCCATGAAAAATCCAGGCTAGCATTTGTTCTCAGTATAGCACCGCCGTGGCCGGCGGATAAGGGTGAAATCAACACCGACGGCGGGGGAGGAATTGCGACGGAATCACCGCCTGCGCCGCGACTTGTAATCGTTGATCAGGCCATTGGTGGAGGCATCATGGGTATCGACCACACCGTCGGCCTCCAACTCGGGCAGGATCCTGCCGGCCAGTTGCTTGCCCAACTCCACCCCCCACTGGTCGAAGGCGTTGATATCCCAGATGATGCTCTGCACGAAGATCTTGTGCTCGTACATTGCGATCAGGCTTCCCAGCGTCGCCGGTGTCAGCTTCTGGTACAGGATGGAATTGCTCGGACGATTGCCGGGGAAAACCCTGTGCGGAAGCAACGCTTCAATCTCCTCCTCCATGAGGCCGGAGGCGGCCAGATCGGACCGGACCTCGGCCTCGGTCTTGCCGCGCATCAGGGCCTCGGTCTGGGCGAAGAAATTGGCCAGAAGGATGCGGTGATGGTCGCCGATGGGGTTGTGCGATTCGACCGCCGCCAGAAAATCGCAAGGCACCAGCCTCGTTCCCTGATGCAGCAACTGAAAGAAGGCGTGCTGGCCGTTGGTGCCGGGTTCGCCCCAAACGACCGGACCGGTGGCGTAGGTGACCGGAGTGCCGTTGCGGGTGACGCGCTTGCCGTTGCTTTCCATGTCCCCTTGCTGGAAATAGGCCGGGAAACGTCGCATGGACTGGTCGTAGGGAAGAATGGCCTGCGTTTCGGCAGCGAAGAAATTGATGTACCAGATGCCCAGAAGGGCCAGGATCACGGGGATGTTCTCTTCCAGCGGCGCGGTGCGGAAATGCTCGTCCATGGCATGGGCGCCGGCGAGCAGGTCCTCGAACCGGTCCATGCCGATGTACAGCGCGATCGACAGCCCGACCGCGCTCCACAGCGAATAGCGCCCACCGACCCAATCCCAGAACTCGAACATGTGGGCCGGGCTCATGCCGAAATCCGCCACCGCTTTCGAATTGGTCGACACGGCCACGAAATGCCGGGCCACGGCCTCCTTGCTTCCGGCCGCACGGATCAGCCATGCCCGCGCCGTGCGGGCGTTGGTCAGGGTTTCCTGGGTCGTAAAGGTTTTCGAGACCACGATGAACAGCGTGCGTTCGGGATCGAGCCGGTTCAGCGTCTCGGCGATGTGGGTGCCGTCGACATTGGATACGAAGTGCACGTTCAGGCCGCTGTCGCGGCCGTAGGGAGCGAGCGCCTTGCAGACCATGACCGGTCCGAGATCGGAGCCGCCGATGCCGATGTTGACGATATCCGTGATACGCTTGCCGCTCCAGCCTCGCCACACGCCGGTGCGCACATCGGCCACAAATCCGCGCATCTGTTCGAGGACGCGCTTGACGCCCGGCATCACATCCTTTCCGTCCACATGCATGGGCCGCCCCGAACGATTTCGCAGCGCCACGTGCAAGGCCGCCCGCCGCTCGGTGGTGTTGATCTTCTCGCCCGCGAACATGCGCGCGATCCATGCCGGAACCTCGCACTCCCGCGCCAGTTGCAGGAGAAGGGTGAGGGTCTCTTCGGTGATGATGTTCTTCGAGAAGTCAACCAGAATGTCGTTGAAGCGGCGGGATAAACGGTGGAAGCGACCGGGGTCGGCGGCAAACAGATCGCGCATGTGAACCCGTTCCATTTTCCTACGATGCTCGTCAAGCAACCGCCAGGCCGGCAAATGCCACAAGTCGCTTGATCCTCTCCCCCCGACTTCACTCATGCGCCTGCATCTTACATGTTCAGCCCCGGACTTCCCAGCCTCGGAAAAGCGGGGACAGAGCCAGAAAAGCGGGCGGAAAAGCGGGGACAGTTTCACTTTTTCCAAAGGAAGAAAGTAAACTGTCCCCGTTTTTCCCCTTTTTACTGTCCCCGCTTTTTCTTTAAACCGTCCCCATTTTTACCGTCGCAGCAAGGCCTGCACCTGATCACCGAAGGTTCCGGGATCGATCGGCTTCTCCAGGTAGGCGTCGAAGCCTTTCTCCAACAGCCGCT
>CAZHOU010000084.1:0-6916 GCA_964534165.1 uncultured Zetaproteobacteria bacterium | reverse complement strand
TCAGATTCCGGTGGCGGCCTGGACGGAACGAACCGGAATCTTTGTCAACTATGAGGGCAGGGCGCAGGCATTTGCCGGGGTTTTTGAGCGCCGTCCGCCCCTGCCCGCGAGCGCCGCGGTCATCTGCGAGATCGCACAACATCTCGATCTGGAACCGACCACTCCCCATGCCCTGTTGAAAAAGGCTATGCCCGGCTTGCAAATCCCGGCCCCGGGTGAGGCCGGCACGTTCCTGTCCTTCGCCCGGCCTACGGATCCCGTCCGGCCCCGCCGGCTCGAAACCGCATCGGGACACATGCAGGCGGCCTTGCAAAGCTGGTACGGCGAGGATCCACTGGCCGACTTCGCCCCCGACCTCGCCGGGCTGGCCCCCGAAGTCGCTGCCCGCGTGTCGGCGCACACGGCCCGTGCCGCCGGATTTATCGACGGCGATCGCGTCACGGTGCGCGGCAAGGCGGGAAGCGCGGACATGAAGCTCGTCTGTGACGCGGGCGTGGCCGAGAACACGATCGCCCTTTCGCGGCGGATCATGGACGGACTCGGCATCGCTCACGGCGATCCCGTCTGTATCGAGGCGACCGCATGAGCGCCGGTGGCTGGGTTTTCACGCTGGCGGCCCTGGCCCTCGTTCTCGCCGGCCTACTGCTTTTCGTCGCCTACATGATCTATGCCGAACGCCGCATCCTGGGGCTGCTTCAGGACCGCTACGGCCCCAACCGCGCCGGCCCTGCGGGCCTTTTGCAACCACTCGCCGACGCCTTCAAATTGCTGACCAAGGAAGCCTTCACGCCACCCTTCGCCGACGCCCCCGTCTACAACATCGCGCCGCTGATCATTCCGCTGACCGTGCTTTCGAGCTTCGCCGTCGTGCCCGCTGGCCAGGGCTTGTGGCTCACGGACATGAATGTCGCCCTGCTGTTTGTTCTAGCTCTGTCTTCCCTATCCGTCTACAGCATCATGCTGGGCGGCTGGGCCTCGAACAACAAATACTCCCTGCTCGGAGCCTTGCGCGTGGCGGCGCAGATGATCAGCTATGAACTGCCCATGGGCTTGTCGCTGGTCGCCGTGGCCCTCCTGGCCGGCTCCTTCAGCCTCGTGGACATCGTCACGGCCCAGCGCGTCCCCTATGTACTGTTGCAACCGCTCGGATTCCTGATCTTCCTGATCGCCGCCGTCGCCGAGGTCAACCGCCTGCCGTTCGACCTGCCCGAGGCGGAGAACGAGCTGACCGCCGGCTACAATACCGAGTATGGAGGAATCAAGTTCGGGTTCTTCTATCTCGGCGAATACATGGGGGTTCTGCTCATCGCCGCCCTGGTCGTCATCCTCTTTCTGGGTGGCTGGCGCGGCCCATGGCTTCCCGGCACGGCGTGGTTCACGCTCAAGGTTCTGGCCCTGATCTTCGTCTTCTTCTGGCTGCGCACAAGCCTGCCTCGCTTCCGCTACGACCAGTTGATGGCCTTCGGCTGGCTCGTGTTGCTGCCGGCCTCGCTGTTGAATCTTCTCGTCACGGCCCTGGTGGGGCTGCATTGGCTGCGGGGATGAGGCGGTGAAAGCGGATGCCGGCGGTGTGCTGTGGCGCCTGTGGCGCTCGTTGTGGGCGACACTGCGCCACGGCTGGCACAGACGCGAAACCGTGCTCTACCCCGAGGTCAAACGCACGCTGCCGTCCCGCTGGCGTGGCCGTATCGTGCTCACGCGCGATCCTGACGGTGATGAGCGTTGCGTCGCCTGTTATCTGTGCTCGGCCGTATGTCCGGTGGACTGCATCACGCTGCAAGCGGCAGAGCGAAAAGACGGGCGGCGCTACCCGCAAAGCTTCCGCATCGACTTTTCCCGGTGCATCTTCTGCGGCCTCTGCGAGGAAGCCTGCCCAACCCTGGCCATCCAGCTCACGCCCGATTTCGAAATGTGCGAATACACGCATGACGGACTCGTTTACGAAAAGGAGCGGCTGTTGATCGCGGGTACGGGCAAGGACGATCAATACGATTTCTACCGTCATGCCGGAGTGGCCATCGCCGGCAAGGAACTGGGGAGCGGCATCGGGGAGAGCGCCCCCGTCGACCGCGACTCGAACCTTCCCTGAGGATGGTAAAATGATCTATGAAACCGTTTTCTATGCCACCGCCGCACTGGCCGTGGCCGCCGCCCTGGCCGTGCTTTTCGTACGCCATCCCGTCCATGGCGCCCTCTACCTCATCGTCTCCAATCTAGCCCTGGCCGTACTTTATTTTCTCCTTGGGGCGCCGCTGCTGGCGGCACTGCAGGTGATGCTCTATGCCGGCGCCGTCATGGTCCTGTTCCTGTTCCTGATGATGGTCATGAATCTCCGTCCCGGCCGCGATCTTGCGGCCGCCTTCGGCCGCTGGCACCTGGCGCTGGTGTTGTCCGTCGCGCTCCTGGGCGAACTTTCCGTGCTGCTGCTGGCGGCGTCGGCGGGTGGTATGCGCGAAACGGCGGTTGTCGGACCCGGGGCCGTGGGCCGGTCCATGTTCGGACCCTATCTCCTGGCCGTGGAAATGGCGGCGATCCTGCTGTTGGCCGCACTTGTGGCCATCCTTTATCTGAGCCGCGGCATCGGCAGGAGGCGGGAGGGCGGGCCATGATTCCCCTTGGCCACAGCCTACTCATCAGCGCCGCCCTGTTCGTCATCGGCCTGGGCATCGTCGCCGTCCGACGCGAGCTGTTGTTCGTGCTGATGGGGCTGGAGGTGATGTTCAACGCCGCCGGCCTGGCGGCGATCGCTTCCGGACAGCGCTGGCACGCCGCCGATGGGCAGGTGTTGACCATCTTTCTGATCACCGCCACCGCCTCCGAACTGGTGGTCGCCCTGGTGCTGATCTTCCTTGCTTATCGCCAGAGCGGCGCCGTACGCGTGGAGGACATCACCCGCCTGCGCGACGGGAACAAATCGTGAGCGGCTGGCTGTGGCTGATTCCGGGCGGCGCCCTCTCCGGGGCAATTGCGATCGCCGTGGCCGGCGGCGGAATGCGACCCGTCCACATCGCCCGCCTGGCCTGCGCCGCCGCCGCCGTCTCCTTTGCCGCGGTGGCGGCCCTGTGGCTTGGCGGCGCCGCCACCCACGGCCTGCATCAGAACCTGTATGTCTGGGCCGCGGTCGGGCGCTGGCAACCGGCCTTCGGCCTCACCCTGGACCGTACGGCGCTGATCATGGTTACGGTCGTCACCTTCGTCGGCCTGCTCATTCACCTGTATTCCGTCTCGTTCATGGCCGCGGAAGCGGGCCAGCGCCGCTACTACTTCTTCATGAACCTTTTTCTGGCCGGCATGCTGGTGCTGGTGCTCGCCGACAACCTGCTGCTGCTCTACCTCGGCTGGGAGATGGTCGGGCTCTGCTCCTACGCCCTGATCGGCTTCTGGTACCGCATTCCCGCCAACGCCACGGCCGGCCGCAAGGCCTTCATCGTCACCCGTATCGGCGACACGGCGCTGGCAATCGCCATCTTCCTGCTGTTCAGCCGTTTTCATGTCCTCTCCTTTGACGCCCTCTTCACCGCCGCCGCAGGTCAGTGGAGCCCGAACGCGGGCGCGGCGAGCCTGGCCGCGGGACTGATCCTGGCCGGGGCGCTCGGCAAGTCCGCGCAACTGCCGCTGCAGGTATGGCTGCCGGACGCCATGGCCGGACCCAGCCCGGTCTCGGCCCTGATCCACGCCGCCACGATGGTCACCGCCGGCGTCTATCTCCTGGTCCGCATACATCCGCTGCTGGAACTGGCACCGCAGGTGCAGGGACTGGTGGCGGCGATCGGCGCCGCGACCATCGTCTACGGCGCCGCCTCGGCCCTGGCCCAGCATGACATCAAGCGCGTGCTCGCCTACTCGACCATCAGCCAGATCGGCTACATGTTCCTGGCCGTCGGCTGCGGCGCCTATGCCCTGGCGCTGTTCCATCTTGCCACCCACGCCTTCTTCAAGGCCCTGCTGTTCCTGGCCGCCGGCGCCGTCATCCACGCCTTTGGCGGCGAACACGACATCCATCGCATGGGCGGTCTGGGACGCCGCCTGCCGCTGCTGCATTACTGTTTCCTGGCCGGCGCCGCCTCGCTGGCGGCCGTCCCCGTCGTTACGGCCGGCTTCTTCAGCAAGGACGCCATCCTCGCCGCCGCCTGGACCGCGCCGGCCGGCCCGCTTCTGTGGACCCTGGCCGTCACGGGCGCCCTGCTCACCGGCGCCTACATCTTCCGCGTCCACCTGTTTGTCTTTGGCGGCAAGGGTCCGGAGCCGGTCCTGCGCTCCCTGCCGTACAGCATGGCCGTTCCCCTGGTGATGTTGGCGATCCTCAGTCTCACCGCCGGCTACGTCGAGTGGCCGCATGGATGGCCCGGCGCGCACCTGTGGACGAACTGGCTCGCCGCCGATCTCGGGCGCGCCGTATCTCCCGCTCATGCCACAGCCTACCTGCTGCAAATCCTTGCCGCCGCCGCGGCGCTCGGCGGCGTGGCGCTGGCCTGGCCGCTGGTGCGGCGCGAGCGCCGCGGTGAGAGGATACCGCTTGCGCGCTTTCTCGCCGCCGGCTGGGGTTTCGATGCTCTCTACGGCCTCCTCTTCGTGCGTCCCTACCGGCGGCTTGCCGCCGGCATCCGGCGCTGGATCGATGAGGCGGCCGTCGAAGGCGGCGTGGCCGCCCTGGTGCGTGGATTCGTCGGCTTCGCCCGTTTCAATCACCGGCGCATCGAATTCGCCACCATCGAGGCGACGCTGGCGGCGCTCACGGCCGGCATGAGGCGGGGGCACCTGCTCTTGAGCGGCACGCAAAACGGCCTCCTCAGCCGCTACGCCGTCGCCATTTCCGCCGGCGCGGCAATGCTCCTCGGCTATTGCCTGTGGGCCATCGGCCACTGATATGCATGCATTGAGCGTGCTCGTGTTCCTACCGCTGGCAGGCGGCCTCTTGATCATGGTCGGCGCCCGCGGTCGTGCCGCCTGGGCGCGCTGGGGCTCGCTTTTCTTCACCGCCGCCGAACTTGCCCTCGTCGTCGTGCTGGCCTTCTTCCTGGAAGAGATCAAGGGCAATGTTTTGTATGTGGAACGCGTGGAATGGATTCCTTCCATCGGTGTTCAATACCTGCTGGTCATGGACGGGGTCAGCCTCTGGCTCGCCATCCTGACGGCCTTGCTCAGCCTGATCGGCATCCTGGTTTCCTGGCACGCCATCGATCATCACTGGCCCGCCTTCGCCTTTCTCATCCTGGCGACCGAGACCAGCGTCATGGGCGTATTTCTGGCCCTGGATCTGGTGCTGTTTTACGCCTTCTGGGAGCTGATGCTCGTGCCCATGTACTTCCTCATCGCCCTCTGGGGGCATGGGCGACGGTTGTATTCCGCCTACAAATTCTTCCTGTTCACGGTCACCGGCTCACTCCTGATGCTGGTGGCGATCCTCGGCCTGTATTTCATTCATGGCGAACAGAGCGGCCGCTACACCTTCGACTATTACGAACTGCTGAAGACACACCTTTCGTACCGAACGGCCATGTGGCTGATGCTGGGCTTCTTCGCCGCCTTCGCGGTCAAGGTGCCGGTGTTTCCGGTCCACAGCTGGCTGCCCGACGCGCACACCGAGGCGCCAACGGCGGGCAGTATCCTGCTGGCCGGCCTGCTGCTGAAAACCGGTGCCTACGGACTGCTGCGCTTCTGCCTGCCCTTGTTCCCCGATGTCTCGGCAAGCTTTGCCCCCGTCGGCATGGCGCTCGGTGTCATCGGCATCCTCTACGGCGCCCTGCTGGCCCTGGTGCAACAGGACATGAAGCGCCTGATCGCCTATTCCAGCATCAGCCACCTGGGCTTCGTGGTGCTGGGGATCTACGCCTGGACGCAGCAGTCCCTGAACGGCGCCTTCGTTCTGATGCTGGCCCACGGCGTCACCACCGGCGCCATGTTCGCCGTCGTCGGCATGCTGGAGGAGCGTACGCACACGCGGATCTTAAGTGAACTCGGCGGTCTGTTTGCCCCCATGCCACGCATGGCGGTGCTGTTGCTTTTGTTCACCCTGTCGGCCATGGGCATGCCGGGTCTGGCCAACTTCGTCGGTGAATTTCTCGTTCTCGCCGGCGCCTTCCAGATCGCCCCGGCGTGGGCGGTCGCGGGCGCCCTCGGCATCATCGCCGGCGTGGTCTACCTGCTGTGGATGTACCAGCGGTCCATGCTGGGGGACATGCATGGGACTTACGCCTGCTTTGATCTCGATGCGCGCGAACGCCTGTTGCTCATCCTCCTGGCCCTGTCGGTGCTGTGGCTGGGACTGTACCCGGTGACCTTCCTGGACGCGGCCCGCGCGCCGCTCTACGACGTACTGCAACTGGCCCCGGCCCTTTCCGATGCAGGCCGCTGATTTCCTCGCCCTCGCGCCTTTCATCCTGCTGACCGCCGGCGGCGGTGTCGTCCTCGCCCTCGGTGCAGGACCGCGGCATGTCCCCCGCGTCGTGCTGACGGCAGCAACCCTGTTCTTTTTGTTTGCGAGCGCGATCGTCGCGGCGCTTTGGCACGGCTCCAGCACGGTCGCAGGCCTCGTCGTCTTCGATGCGCCCGCGCGCCTGTTCGTGATCCTGTTCGCCTTGGGGACGGCCGGTGTCGCGCTTTTGGCCCATGATCACCCGCCCATTCGGAACGACGTCGGCGACGAGTTTTTCGGTCTTCTGCTGTTCGCCACCCTGGGCATGGCCCTGCTCGCCAGCGCCGCACATCTGCTGACAGCCTTTCTGGGCCTGGAGATTCTCGCCGTGCCCCTGTTCGCCCTGATCGCCTGGAGACCCGCCCTCGCCGTCGCCGTCTGCGCCGGCATCACGTACACGTCCCTCGCCGGGCTGTCCGCCGCTTTCCTCTTTTTCGGTGCCCCCCTCGTCCTGTCCCTGCCCGGCTCCCGTGTCCCTGTCGCGGTGTCGTAGTCACCGCG
>CAZHOU010000083.1:0-6952 GCA_964534165.1 uncultured Zetaproteobacteria bacterium | reverse complement strand
TGGCACGGACTCGCGGGGAGGATTGGCCGCCATATGCGGTTCAGTGCCTGTTCGGTACCGCCCAGGGGGGCATGCATCCCGATCTGCGCCTGGAATCCCTCGAGTGCCTGCTTGAGATCGGCTTCGAGGGACTCGCCATCGGCGGGCTCTCCGTCGGCGAGCCCAAAGACGATAGACTGGCCATCCTTGACACGCTGGCGCCACATCTCCCCACGGAACTGCCACACTATCTGATGGGCGTCGGCACGCCCGCGGATCTGATCGAGGGTATCGACCGCGGCATCGACATGTTTGATTGCGTGATGCCCACGCGCAATGCGCGCAACGGAACCTTGTTCACGGACTCGGGCGTGATGCACATCAAACAGGCGCGTTTCCGCGAGGATCCACGTCCTCCGATGGAGGATTGCGACTGTTACACTTGCCGCCATTTCTCCCGCGCCTACCTGCGGCATTTGTACATGTGCAGGGAGATCCTAAGTTCGAGGTTGAATACCCTGCACAATCTTCACTACTATTGCGCGCTCATGCGGCGGGCGCGCGACGCCATCCAAGCGGGGCATTGGCCCGATTTTCGCGACAATTTTCTGTACACATGGCAGCATGGGCAGATTTGAACAGGGAGAAACAGCACAAATGAGATTTCATCCGCTCCATTCCATCCTGATCCCAGCGCTTACAGCGCTGCCCACCGCGGCCCACGCCGCCGCCGCGCCCGCCCCCGGTGCCGGTCTTATCTCGCTGGCACCGCTTCTGTTGATCATCGCCATCTTTTATCTGCTCCTGATCCGTCCGCAACAGAAACGTCTCAAGGCGCACCGAAGCATGATCGAATCCCTGAAAAAGGGGGACAAAATCATCACCGCCGGTGGTGTCTACGGCACCGTTGTCGATGTCAGCGAAAAGACCCTGAAGGTGGAAATCGCCGACGGCGTGCGAATCAAGGTCAAGCGCGACACCATCTCCGGACTGGCCGAATAACGAACGTGACCGTCTGAGCCGAAAGGGGCCCAAATGCATACATATCCTCGCTGGAAAGTCTGGCTCATCCTGATCTTGCTCATCGTGTCCGTCATGGGCAGCCTGCCCAACATCATCAAGCCTCCCGCGTGGTGGCCGCAGGGCTTCACCCGCCCCCTCAACCTCGGTCTGGACCTGAAGGGTGGCGTGCATCTGGTTCTGGATGTGGACACCGACAAGGCCGTGGAGCGATCGGTGGAGGAAGATGTGGATACCGTGCGCCATCTGCTGCGGCAAGCGCGTATCCGCTACCGTCGCCTGGGTACCCAAGGCGGCAATCTTGTCGTCGTGCTCAAGAATCCGGCGGACGCCGGCAGTGCCGTGCAGATCCTGCGCAAGAACTTCCGCAACTATGAACTCAAGGACGAAGGCGAAGGCCGTTTCAGGTTGCGGCTCAAAAAGAAGAATGCCGAGGAGATCAAGAAATTCGCGGTGGACCAAGCCATCGAGGTGATCCGCACCCGCATCGACGCACTAGGCACCACCGAGCCGGTGATCGTCAAGCAGGGGAAGCATCGCATCCTGGTGCAGATTCCCGGTTATGAAGACACGGCGCGCGCCAAGAGTCTGATCGGCCGCACGGCGCAACTGGAATTCAAGCTGGTCGATGAAAAAGGCGATCTGGACAAGGCCTTGCGCGGCCAGATCCCACCCGGCGATATCATCATGTACGGGCCCGTGCAGACACGCAACGGTAAGACCTATCGCCAACCCTATCTTCTCAAGCGACGCACCCTGCTCTCCGGCAACGAGATCGCCGATGCCCGCGTATCCATTGATCCTCGATTCAACGAATACGCCGTCACCCTCAAGTTCAACAGCAAGGGGGCGCGTAAATTCGACCGCCTCACCGCCGCTCACGTCGGTGAACGTTTTGCCATTATTCTCGAGGGTGTGGTGCAATCGGCGCCGGTGATTCGTGAAAGGATCTCCGGCGGCAACGCCCAGATCACAGGCAGCTTCACGCCGCAGGAGGCACACGATCTGGCCATCGTGCTGCGCGCCGGCGCCCTGCCGGCACCGGTCAAGGTGGTGGAGGAGCGGTCGATCGGCCCCAGCCTGGGCAAGGACTCGGTCGAGGAAGGCATGAATTCCATTATCATCGGCGGCATTTTGGTGCTCGTGTTCATGGCCGTGTACTACCGCGCCTTCGGCTTGGTGGCCGACCTCGCGCTGATCTTCAACATGCTGCTGATCGTCGCTGCCATGAGCATGATCGGCGCCACCCTGACCCTGCCCGGCATGGCCGGTATCGTGCTGACCATTGGCATGGCCGTGGATGCCAATGTATTGATCTTCGAACGCATACGCGAAGAACTGCATCTGGGCAAAACACCGCTCGCTGCCATCGACGGCGGCTATGACAAGGCCTTCACCACCATCGTCGACGCCAACATCACAACGTTGATCGCCGCCATCGTGTTGTTTCAGTTCGGCAGCGGCCCCGTCAAGGGCTTCGCGGTGACGCTGTCCGTGGGCATCCTGGCCTCGATGTTTACGGCCATCACCGTCACCCGTGCCATCATCTCCCTGTGGCTGGAGAGGCGCGGACGTGTCGCATCGCTGAGTATTTGACAGCGCGGCGTTGGCGAAGGCGTGCAAGATGGCGATTGATGATCGAAAAACGCCGGGATACATGATCCGTTGCCCGGTCATCGGCCACAGATCATCGAATTTCCCCGTTCATGACCGCATGAACGATCCGGGCTAGGAGAGAACATGCAATTCATTCGACCCGACATCAATATCGATTTTATCGGCAAGCGCAAAATCGCCATGATGGCTTCCGGCTTGCTGATTCTTCTGTCCCTGGCCCTGCTCGTTTTCCGGGGCTTGAACTTCGGCATCGACTTCACGGGCGGCACGCTGGTGCAGGTCCGCTTCAACAAGCCGCCGGCGATTGCCGAGGTGCGCCGGGCCCTCATCCCCAAGGGCTACGGCCAGGCCATCATCCAGGAATTCGGTGCCCCCGATGAAATCCTGATCCGGGTACAGAACAGGCAGGGGAAAAAATCGAGCACCATCAGCAACGAGATCCTTCAGGCCCTGAAACACACCTTCGGCAAGACCTCCGTGCAAATGCGCCGCGTGGAGTTCGTCGGTCCGCAAGTCGGCATGGAATTGACCCGCGCCGGTATCATGGCGGTGCTGATCGCCATGCTGGCTATTCTGCTCTACGTCACCTTCCGCTTCGAGTTGCGTTTCGCCCTCGGTGCCGACGCCGCCCTCATCCATGACGTCACCATGGTGCTGGGCTTGTTTGCCCTGACCGGCCGGGAATTCACTCTTCCCGTCGTGGCCGCATTGCTGACGGTCATCGGTTATTCCCTGAACGATACGATCGTGGTGTTCGACCGCATCCGGGAAAACATGGCCGCCAACCGCAAGAAGAAGCATCCAGAGAGCGAAATCGCCGTGGTCAATGCATCCATCAACCAGACACTGGCACGCACCTTGATGACCTCCTTCACCACCTTGCTGGTCGTGCTGGCGTTGTTCTTTCTCGGCGGCGAGGTCATTCATGGCTTTGCACTGGCTTTGATGGCCGGGATCATCGTTGGCACCTATTCCTCGATCTACATTGCCAGCCCGATCATGATGCTTTTACACGGGCGCTTCAAAGGCGCCGACGAGGAGGAAAGGAAGAGGTTGGAGGCCCGTCCCTGAGCCGCTTCCTGCCTGGAGACATTACACCGGAAGCGACGCCGGGAACGCTTCTGTTCACGGCCTACGGCGATGATTTCCTGCAGCTCGGAAGCGAACGCTACCGCGGTGGCCTGCTCATCCACGAGAATCGAGCCACGGCGCCGTGGGGGCCTGGGAGACTCAGCCTGCTCACACTCGATCACCTCGCCACCGTGCTGGCATCGCCCCCGGAGGTCCTGTTGATCGGCACCGGTCGCACGACCACCTTTCCGGAACCGGAGATTCTCGATGCCCTTGCCGCCGCCCACATCGCCTACGAATGCATGGACACGCGCGCAGCCGCCCGAACCTACAATATCCTGGTGTTGGAAGGTCGCAAGGTTTCGCTCGCTGTCTTGCCGCCGACGGCGGAACGATGAAGGCACGACTCGGATACAAAACGATCCGGTTGCGGTAGAATGATCCCATGTATGAACTGATGATCGAAACCGATTTTGCCGCCGCCCACCGGTTGCGCGGCTACGACGGCGATTGCGCCCGCCTGCACGGCCACAACTGGAGGGTGGGGCTGTATGTATGTTGCGAAACACTCGATGAAATCGGGCTGGGGGTGGACTACAAGGTGCTGAAGAAGGAATTGAAGGCCGCGCTTGCAGCATGGGACCATTCCAACCTGAACGACATTCCTCCGTTCGACGTGATCAATCCCAGCAGCGAAAACGTGGCCCGTGTTCTCTACGATGAAATGTCCCGCCGGCTGGACGATGCGCACCGTCATGTTTCCCGTATCGTGATTGGTGAGACATGTTCGGCGGCGGTGAGCTACTTTCCGGATTCGTCCGGATCGTTGAAGAAGACTTGAGGTGACCAAGAGATCGAAACGAGGCCGGTGGAACGAAAAAACCGGTGATTTGTAATCTGGGATGGGTTATCGAAAAACAGCAAGTCGGCAGTCACGGACTCCTGTTGCAGCAAACGCGGCAGATTTATCCTCAGTCCGACAGCCCCCGGGAGGCATACATGGCGAAATCACACCTGTACAAGGTCCAATTCATCAATCAGGATAAGGTCTATGAAATCTATGCCTGTAGTGTGGGCGCAGCGGCTATGCTGGGTTTCATCGAGATCAGCGAGCTGCGTTTCGGCGAGAAATCATCGATCGTGGTTGATCCCTCTGAAGAAGGCCTGAAAAACGAGTTCAAGGGGGTAAGGCGAACCTACATCCCGGTGCACAACGTGATTCGGGTCGATGAGGTGGAAAAGCTGGGGCATGCGAGAATCACCCCCGCTGCCAAGACGGCCAATATCCGGCATTTCCCCGCACCCGTAAGCGGCAAGGAAGGCAAGCCGGACACTCCCTCCTGAGAGGGCGGCCGAAAAGAATTTCCGCTTGCCAAAACAGCCATCTTCCCTACACACTAAGGGCCGGAAGCCCCAGCTATAGACGGCGGCATTCTTTTGGAGGGTGCATGAGCAACACAGAAAAAACTTCCTGGGAGGGCGAGATTCCCTTGGTTGACGAATCAAACGACGGAGGGCAAGCGGCGAACACGGGGTCCATGCAGAAGGAACCCGTGCCCACCGCACCGGAAGAACCAAGGGGAGATTCGGATGCTGCAATGTTCGGACTCCCCGATGAGGGGCCGGGAGAGGAATCCGAAGCGGATGAAAAGCCTGTGCAACCATCTCCCCCTCCACCCGCATCAATGCTCCCACCCGAGGAAAAGACGACCGGCCGGACGCTCGATACCGAGCCAGCGGTGGAATCCGGGGAGGAACATGCGTCCGTTGCCACCGGCACCGGAAAGGAGCCTGGTCGGGATCGGACTTCGGAAACCGCAGTGCTTCCGGAGAGTGCAGCGAAAAGTGATCAACAACCGGAAGAGGCCGGGGCAGCCGCAAGCACCGATCTCGCGCGTGAAGAGATCGTCAGACCGCGAGAGCCGGAGACGGTGGAGGAATCGGCCACTGGACAGGAGGGTCCGGAAAGCGAGGATATCGGAGAGGACGAGGTTTCTTTCAATCTGGACAGTGAAGATGTCTCCATTCCAGTGGGTGAAAATGTTCCCGTTCCACCGCTGGGCGGCGACACAGGCGAAAAAACCGCATTCGGACCCGAACCGCTCAAAGAACCCGAGATCGTACCGGAGCCGGCACCCGCGGCGGGGGGTGCGGAGAGTACAGGCGGGGAAAGCCAGCCGGAAGGTACCCCCCTCTATCCACCGCCTGCGATCGAGCCGCCTCGCCAGAGCGGTGGTCTGGCGGCCATCATCGGCCTCGTGGCCGTGGCGGGCATTGCTCTTGTGGCCGTGTGGATGAATTTCAGGCTGTCCAACCAAGTCACCGCCCTGGAGACGAAGATCAAAAGCCTTCAGAGCGCTCGCGCCCTTGCGCACAAACAGGACCGGATGATCGCCGATCTGAATCGGCGCCTGGACGCCCTGACGCGTTCTCTTGAAGGGAAGCGCAAGGTTTCCAATGTTTCCAACAAAAACAAGGCGTTGCCGGCAACGGCCATCGTGCCGACCACCCCGGTTGCCTCCCCACCGGAAGCATCCAAGACCGCCGCCACGAAAAAGATGGGAACCGCAAAAGAGGTGAACCCCCCATCCACGGCCAAAACGACAGAAGTTGCAAAAACAGCGGCAGGTACCGAGCCTGCATCCAAGAAAGAGACGCAAGGCACAAATAAGACGGTTGCAACACCCGGGATCGCGAGCGGCGGCTGGTTCATCAATCTCACCTCTCAACGTCGGCGCAAGGATGCGCTCGATGATCTCGCCCGCTTCAAGCGCTCGGGCCTTCATGGTGTGGAAATCGTTGCCGTCAACGTGCAGGGAAAGAAGTGGTATCGGACCCGCCTGCCCGGTTTCAGGGACGCCAAGACCGCCCGCTCCCGCATGCACTCCCTGGAAAAAAAATTGGGGCTGCATGACATGTGGATCAGCAGAAAATGAAGCCCGAAACGAACCTGCAACGCTCCAAACGTGATTTCTCGCAAGCGAGAAAACTGCTTCCGGGCGGCGTCAACTCCCCGGTGCGCGCCTTCAAGTCCGTCGGTGGCACGCCCCTTTTTGTCGCCTCCGCCAAGGGCGCACGCATCCGGGATGTGGACGGTCATGAATACATCGACTACGTCGGCTCCTGGGGGCCGATGATTCTTGGACATGCACATCCCGATGTCGTCGCAGGCATCCGGGATACGGCCGCCGCCGGCGTCTCCTTCGGGGCCCCCTGCGAGCTGGAAATCGAGTTGGCGGCTCTCGTCGTCGAGATGGTTCCTTCG
>CAZHOU010000082.1:0-7071 GCA_964534165.1 uncultured Zetaproteobacteria bacterium | reverse complement strand
GACCATGGCGAAGAGCACGACGATCGCAGCGGCACTCAAGTGATAGGGGGCGAACAACCAGGGGCCGAGAAAGAGGGCCACGACGATCGACAGGGCGACGGTGACGACGGCCAGGTAGAACAGGCTCAGGGCATGCTCCCGCAATTCTTCGAGCTTGAGTTCCAGGGCATCGGAGATCAAAAGGACGGGCAGCAACATCAGCACGAGGTCCGCGAACTGGCGGGTGTCAGCAGTAATGCCGAGATCGGGCTTGAGTACATGCAGGATGAAGGACAGGGCGATCAGCGACAAGGGCGAGGGCAGCCCGATCATGTCCTCGATCTTGAGCGCCAGATAGAGAATCGCCGCTACGGCCAGCACCACTTCGATCATGTCCGATCCTCAGGTGGAGAGCGCAACCGCGATCAGGAACACGGCGTAAAGCAAGGCATTCCCGCCCAATGCCAGGGGAGTCAGTCTTCCGCAGCGTAGCAGGAAACCCAGCCACAGGACGCCGGTGAAGGCCAGCGCCACCGACAATCCGGCCTCCCAGTCGTCAAAGCGCCACGGCATCAGCAACATGCCGATGGCCGGGATCATGGTCCCCTGGAAAACCATGGCGCCAGTGATGTTTCCGAAGGCCAGGGTGTCGCGCTGGCGGCGGATCCAGATCACTGAATTCACCTTCTCGGGCAACTCCGTGGCCACAGGCACGATCAAAAGCGAGATCACCAGCGCCGAGACGCCCAGCGATTGACTCAAATCCTCCGCTCCGTGGACGAAGAGGCGGGCGCCGGCCACCAACGCGACCAGCCCCAGCAGCAGTTGCACCGTGGCGACGAGGCCGTTTTCGTGTCCCACGCGACCGAGGTAGAGCGGATGGTCGGATTTGGTGCCGTGGCCTTCGGCCACCAGCGTGCGGCTGGTACGGAGGGTGCGCCACAGATAGAAGGCGTAGAGAAGAAAAAGGACAGCGGCGGCGAGGTGCTGGGCCTGCGGGTGCACTTCGACCATCGGTGCCGTCAGCGCCACGAGCAAAAAGGCGCCGGAGAAGGTGTAGATGTCGCGGCGCATGCCGGAAGGTTCCGGCGTCAGGGGCGCGCTCCAGCCGCGCTTGCCGGCGGCGGCGAGGCCCATGACGCCGAGGCTCAGTGTGGAAAGCATGAACGGAGCCCCCAGGATGGCGCCCATACCCACGGCGGAATTGATCTCCGGCGCCGCTCCCCCGGCCAGGATGGCGACGATCGGCACGATGGTTTCCGGCAAGGCCGTGCCGACGGCCGCAAAGACGGAACCGGTGACACCCTCGGAAACCCCCAGACGCTCGCCGATGAATTCCAGCGCATTGGTGAACGCTTGCGCTGCCAGAAACACCAGCACCAGAGCGACGGCGAGGAAGGAGAGGGAGGTGGCCATCAGGAAGGAAGCGGCGGAAACAGCTTCACTGCGTGGAAAGTGGAAGCCGTTCCCGTTTTCTCAGCGGGAGGGGAAGGATGTCGCGGCGGGTCGAGTTTCACGAATGTGACAGGCCTCCGGGTGGCTTTGCCTCTCGGCCCGGGCGACGATAGCGGTCGCAGCGTCAAAAGCAATACCGGTCCGGTGTTCCTGCACACGGCTTTATTTCTCTGCCGACGGCACTATATTCCCGGATGGAGACGCTTGGTGAAAAGGAGGAGAAGATGGCGCTGGTGGCCTCGATTCATGTCGATCTTGGGTGGGAATTGCCAGATCTTGAAGTGCAGGATGTGGACGGCAAGCCGGTGCGCCTGCGCGATCAGATGGGGCCGAATGGGTTGCTGGTGGCCTTCATGTGCAACCATTGCCCTTATGCGCTGGCCGTCTGGCCGCGTCTGATCCGTCATGCGAAGGCGTTCCGGGACAAGGGCGTGAACTCCGTGGCCATCAATCCCAACATCCATCCGGATTATCCCCAGGATTCTCCGGCGGCGATGCGCGAGAAAATCGCGGAGTGGGGAATCGATTTTCCCTATCTGGTGGATGAATCGCAGCAGGTCGCACGCACCTTCGATGCCCAATGCACACCCGATCTCTATCTCTTCAACCGCGAGGGCCGACTCTACTATCACGGCCGGATCGACGATTCATGGAAAGACGAATCGAAGGTCACGCGTCAGGAACTGGTGGATGCGGTGGAAGCCATGCTGGCCGGGGAGCCGGCGCCCAAGGTGCAGCATCCGACGATCGGTTGCTCGATCAAATGGCGGGAATAAAGGCGGTGATCGGTGACCGGTGAATGGGTCATGGGAAAACGAGACGGGGGTTCGAGGTTCTACTGCTCACGAATCCCCCATCACGGACCTTCTCCGTCCTCCTTGGCCGCTGTTTTGCTGACAAGCGGATGCTCTCACAAAAAATGAGGTCAGAGACGGTGGGCATCAAACCAGCTTTTTCCCGTGCCGATATCCACGGTCAGGGGGACATGGAGTGAAACGGCGGATTCCATCTCCCGGCGCATGATGGCCGCCACGGCCTGCGCCTGCGCTTCCGGCGCCTCGACGACGAGTTCGTCGTGCACCTGCAGAATCATGTGTGCCTCCGGCGCGTGCCTTTGCAATTCCTCGTGCAGCCGGATCATGGCCACCTTGATGATGTCCGCCGCCGAGCCCTGAAGCGGGGCATTGATGGCCGTGCGCTCGGCATTGGCACGCCGCGTATCGTTTGCGGCGTTGATCTCGGGAATGTAGACCCGATGCCCCAGGAGGGTTTCCACATAGCCTTGACGCCGCGCCTCTTCCAGCGTCGCGAGCATGAAACGCCGCACACCGGGATGACGCTGGAAGTAGGCGTCAATGAAGGCCTGCGCCTTTTCCTGGTCGATGCCGAGTTGTCGGGCCAGACCGAAGGCGCTCATGCCGTACAGGATACCGAAGTTGATGATCTTGGCCCGCCGCCTCATAGCACCGGTGACCTCGTCCAGGGCCACCTGGTTCACGGCCGCCGCCGTGGCGGCATGGATGTCCGTTCCGCGGATGAAGGCGGCACGAAGAACCTCGTCTCCGGAGAAATGCGCCAACAGCCGAAGCTCGATCTGTGAATAATCGGCGGCGATGAGGGTGCGGCCGCTCTCGGCCGTAAAGGCCTTGCGAATCTCCCTTCCCTCGCGGCTGCGAATCGGGATGTTCTGCAGATTCGGGTCGGAGGATGAGAGGCGGCCGGTGCTGGTCACGGCCTGGTTGTAGGAGGTGTGGATGCGGCCGGTCTGCGGATGGATGAGCCTGCGCAGGGCATCGGTGTAGGTGGATTTCAGCTTGGCCAACTGCCGGGCCTCCAGGATCAGTCGCGGAACCTCGTGTTTCTCCGCCAGGGCCTCCAGCACCTGCTGGCCGGTCGCCCATTGCCCGGAACGGGTCCTCTTGCCGCCGGGAAGCCGCAGGTGATCGAACAGGATCTCGCCGAGCTGGCGGGGGGAGTGGATGTTGAACGCCTTGCCGGCGGCGGCGTGAATGCGATGCTCCAGCTCCCGGATACGCTCGCCAAAGCGTTGCGAGAGCCGGGTCAGGATGCCGGCGTCCACGTGCGCCCCGATCCATTCCATGTCTGCAAGCACGAAGGAGAGCGGCAATTCGATCTCATCGTGCCGCTTGAGCCGTCCCTCGTCCGCCAGCTTCTGCCGCAGCAATCGACACAGGCGCAGGGCGATGTCGGCATCCTCGGCGGCATAAGGCAGGGCCTTGTCGATCGGGACGTGCGCGAAATTGATCCGGCGCTTCCCCTTGCCGGTAACGGCGTGATAAGGAATGCAACGGTAGTCGAGATAGTCCCGGGCCACCGCGTCCAGGGAAGGCGGGTATTTGCCCGGGTAGAGGCAATAGGCCAGCAGCAGGGAATCGTGGCGGATGCCGGCGAATTCGATGCCGGCGCGGCGGAACACCTGGATGTCGTATTTGAGATTGTGGCCGCATTTGGGACGCCTGGGGTCCTCAAGGATGGGGCGCAGGGCTTCGAGCACGCGCGATCTCGACAGTTGCGGCGGCCGCTCTTCGGATTCCGCTGCCGCCTCGTGGCCGATCGGTATGTACCAGGCCTCGCCGGGACGGGTGGCGAAGGCGATCCCCACGATGTCGGCGTCGTGGCAGGCAAGCGAGGTGGTTTCCGTATCCACGGCGAAGAGTTCCGACCCCTTGAGTTCGGCCAGCAGACGCTGCAGCCGCTCTTCGCTGTCCACCAGGAGATCGGTGCGCTCGGGCGCGAACCGCTCTTCTCCGGATGCGGCCGGCGCTTCTTCCTCCAGTTCGGCCAGCAGGCGGCGGAATTCGAGCCTTTTGAACAGGTGGATCAGGCGGGAAGGGTCCGGAGGACGAAGGCGGAGATCCTCGATCCCCACATCCAAAGGGGCATGCTCTTCCAGTTGTACAAGGCGGCGGGAGAGCCTGGCTGCATCGGCGTATTCGAGCAGGAGGCGTCGCCGTCGGGGTTGTTTGATCTCCTGCGCGTGCGAAAGCACTCCCTCCAGACTGCCGTATTGTTGCAACAGCTGTGCCGCGGTCTTGGCGCCGATACCGGGAATGCCGGGGATGTTGTCGGAGGCATCGCCCGTCAGGGCCAACAGGTCGCGGATCTTGTGCGGACAAACCCCCCATCGCTTCCTGACTTCCTCCACGTCGTAACGCACACCCTTCATGGTATCCAGCATGTGGATGTGATGGTCGACCAGTTGCATCAGGTCCTTGTCCGTCGATACGATTGTCACCTGCCAGCCGACGGCCTCGGCCTGCTTGGCCAGCGTGGCGATGACGTCATCGGCCTCATAATCGTCGAGACGGACCAGCGGCAGGTTGTATGCTCGGGTGATTTCGAAGACGAAGGGCCATTGCACGGCCAGGTCCTCGGGCATGGGCGGACGATGAGCCTTGTACTCGGGATAGATGCGATTGCGGAAAGTGCCGTCCTCGGGGTCGAAGGCGACGGCCATGTGTGTGGGATCGACATCTTTCAGCACACTGCGCAGCATCTGTGCGTAGCCGTAGATGGCATTGGTGGGTTCGCCACGGGAATTTGAAAGTCCTCGTATGGCGTGAAAGGCCCGGAAAACGTAGTTGGAGCCGTCGATGAGCACGAGATGAGGCATGGCCGCAGCATGCCTTCGCCGGAGCGCGGCATCAACGCATTGTGCGTGTTGACACCCTCCGGGTGGATTCGTAACGTTCACAAGCCGATCTTCCCCGGTAGCTCAGTTGGTAGAGCAGGTGGCTGTTAACCACCCTGTCGCTGGTTCGAGTCCGGCCCGGGGAGCCAGTAAAATCAATAGGTTGCGGCGATGTGTCGCAGGTTTAAAAACCCTGCTGGGCCCTTTCTGTGCCGTGGAAGGCCGATTTCGAGCAGGCGCATCGCGCCCGATGCCCGGTGCTGAAATGTGTGGTACTGAAATGGGCATGGTGCTGCACCATGCCCAACTTCATCCCGTACCGAGCCTCCGCCGACGCACATCGGTCCGAGGCCTGCGTCAACCGCTTGTCCAGCAGGCCCCCTTCCTCGCGATGCCGCTCAAGTAACGACGAAAACCCCGTCCACTCATCCCCAGAAGCTCGCCAGCCTCCTCCTGCGTCGGATATCCCCAATACCAACGACCATAAACCTCCAAAAACCTCATTCTCCTGCCCTCCTGTGACGCTTCTGTTCTCCGCATGACAATCACCTCCAAGGCAATCGTCTCAACCGGACAACTCTCGTGCCACCACTCAGGACAGGTAATGTGTCACTGAATGTGTTACTGACAGGTGTCGGATGGCAACGTTGCCTGGTCCCCAGTCTTTGGTTATGGTTGTGTGCAACCGGTGCAGGAGAATGCGGTTGGCGAAGGAGGCGGAGTGGGGCTGTTTTCTTTCGGGAATCAGGCCATGGTCGGTGTGGATATCAGTGCCGCCGGCATCAAGTTGCTCGAACTGGGCCGTTCCCGCGGCCGATATACCGTCAAATCCATGGCCACAGTGCCCTTGCCGCGTGATTCCATTGTCGAGAACATCATCATGGATTCCGGTGCCGTCATTCAGGCCTTGACGGAGGCACTGGAGCAGTCCGGAGCCCGTACCCGCAATGCCGCCATCTCCGTATCCGGAAACGCAGTGATTATCAACACCGTCTCGATGCCCATCATGAGCGAGCTCGAGCTTGAATCCCAGATTGCCTTCGAGGCTGAACAATACATTCCCTACAGCATCGACGACGTTTATCTCGATTTCCAGATTCTTAATGTGCAGGCCGGGAATGAGCAGATGGAGGTGGTGCTCGCCGCCTGCAAGCACGAGGTGGTTGAGGATTATCTGCGTGTCCTCGAAGGTGCTGAAATGCATCCTTGCTGTGTTGATTGCGATGTCTTCGCATTGCAAAACACATCCGAGTTGCTCGGACTGGGCAAGACCAGTGAATTGAGCGGGATCGCTCCGGCGTCGGAGTTGTGCACCTATGCCTTGATCAACATCGGTGCCAATCTGATCAATATCAATATTCTGCAGAACGGGCGCATGATCTTTGTCCGTGATCAGTTTTATGGCGGCAATCATCTGACCGAAGTGATTCAAAAGATCCACGGCCTCAGCTTCCAGGCGGCGGAGGAGTTGAAGTGTGAGAACTTTCACAACATCGGTGCCGAGGCCCTGGACGGCTTCTACACCGGGTTGAGCGGAGAGTTGATCCGCTCGCTGGATTTCTATGCCGCAAACCATGCGGATTTTCCGGTGCAGAAGCTTTTCTTGAGTGGCGGCACCGCCCTGTTACCGGGTATCGATGAAGAGATCGAAAGGCGACTGAACATCGAGACGGAGATCATGAATCCATGCACCGTTATCGGTGTCGGCGGCCGCGGTCTGGATGCGGAGGGGTGGGAGCGGATCGGTCCACGCATGGCGGTGCCTGTGGGCCTGGCGCTCAGGAGTTTTTCGCCATGATGCGCATCAACCTCCTCCCTCATCGCGACAAGCAACGCCGGCGGCAGATTCTCCAATATCTGCTGGCCCTTACGGGCACGGTCGCACTTTCCCTCGTGATCTGCGCCGGTGCCAGCCTTTACGGCGGTACCCTGCTGACCGATGCCGAACAGGAGATGCGCTCGTTGCAAGCACAAAACAGGGTCCT
>CAZHOU010000081.1:0-7131 GCA_964534165.1 uncultured Zetaproteobacteria bacterium | reverse complement strand
GGCTCACGCACAGGCGTCCGTGCCTCGGTTGGGCCTGGCGGTCCAGAGCGGGCCGGGTCAGGCCTACGGTCTGGAGGTGGCCGCTCGCCTGCGTCGGGCCGGATTGCATGTCGTGCATTGTGGCCGCGGGTCCGTACGAACATTGTTTAAGCGCGCAGACCGCGAGCGGGTGCGATTCGTCGCCATCATCGGTGAGGAGGAATTGAGGCGCAGGATGCTGAGCCTGAAGAACATGCAATCCGGGAAACAGACCCTTTTGCAAATCGATGCCGCCATCGCTGCATGCAAGCAATGAATACCCGAAATATGCTTCGAGCTACCTACCCCGGCGGTCGCAACGGCAGCACCGAAGTATCGGCCTCAGGCCGCGGCGGTTGGAGTGTGGGGGCCAAGAGCGCCATCACCCGCGCGGCCGTGCGGCGATAGGTCGTCAACTTACCCCCGTAGATGCTGACGAGGCGGGGCGAAGTCCTGCTGTCGATCCAGAGACGGGTCTCCCTGCTGCGGCGTGCGAAGGCGCCGGTGCCTGCGGGCAGCACGCGCACGCCGGCGAAGCTCCCGACTAGGTCCTGCAATCCACCCGGCCTGGAGGGGTAATAATGTCGGTAGGCATCGAGAAGATAGCGCAATTCATCCTCCCCGGGCCGCGGATCGGAAGGATCCGTCACTTCTTTTTCGGTGGTGCCGACAAGCGTCCTTCCCTGCCATGGCATGATGAACACCGGCCGGCCGTCGGCGGCCTCGGCATACACATAGGCCTCCTGGGGCGCGGGCAGGAGAATGTGGCTCCCCTGCACGAGTTCAATGGCCAGATTGGGTTGCGGAGGTTGCAACATTGCCTGCACGCGGTTCACCCACGGCCCGGCGGCATTGACCAGGGAGCGTGCCCGTACCTGACCGTACCCCTCCAGGTCGGCCTGCCAGCCGGAGACCGTCCTTCGGGCCGCACACAGGCGGCATGACTCCAGCAACTCCGCGACGAGGCTGCGGGCCGAAGCGGCTACGGCGCGCGTGAGTGCGGCATCGTCGGTGGCCGCATCCCGGTAACGGAACAACGCGCGCAGGCCGTCGGTGGTCAAATCCGGCAGCGCCCGCCGCCATTGGGACGGCGGCAGGCGCTCGAATCCATTCCCCCGACCGGCGAGGAGGCGATACGGGCTCAATCCAACGGCGATCTTCCATGGCGGTCGACGGCTGTCCCTGTAGACAGGAATGAAGAAATCCTCACGATGCACAAGAGCCGGTGCGATGCGCAACAGCAATTCACGCTCGTGCAAGGCCTCGCGCACAAGCGTGAATTGCAGGGTTTCGAGATAACGCAGGCCGCCGTGGATCAGTTTGCTGGAACGGCTGGAAGTGGCTCCGGCGATGCCGTTCTTCTCCACCAGAAGCACCGACAAGCCGCATGCGGCTGCGGCCTGGGCCACGCCGCAGCCGTGAATACCGCCGCCGACCACCAGCACATCCGCCGTCTTCACGCCGGCAACGGTTCTATCTATCCCATCAAGGCCACAAATCGATCGAAGAGGGGACCGGCATCGTGCGGGCCTGGACTGGCCTCGGGATGATACTGCACCGAAAACACCGGACCATCCCGCAACCGCAGCCCCTCGACGGTGCCGTCGAACAGCGAACGGTGGGTGATCTCGATGTGCGGCGGCAGATTTTCATCGCTGACCGCGAAACCGTGGTTCTGGCTGGTGATCGAGATGTGGCCGCTTAACTCGTCACGGACCGGATGGTTGCCGCCGCGATGCCCGAACTTGAGCTTGAAGGTGGACAATCCCAACGCCTGTGCCAACAGTTGGTGCCCCATGCAGATCCCGAAGACAGGGATCTCGGTCCCCAACAGGGCGCGGATGGTGTCGACGGCATAGGAGACGGCGGCCGGATCGCCGGGACCGTTGGAAAGGAGGATGCCGTCGGGATGTTGGCCCAACACCTCTTCGGCACTGCTGGTGGCCGGCATCAGGGTCACCCGGCAGTCCCGCTCGACCAGCATGCGCATGATGTTGCGCTTGCAGCCGAAATCCAGCACCGCCACATGCCGGACATCACCTCCGTCCCCGAAGCGGCGCGAATCGAGATCGTAGACTCCCTGCGTCCAGCCGCCGAGATGGGTGCAACCGGCCTCCCGCACCAGATCGCGGCCGGGGAGACCCGGCCAGTTCCGGGCCTGGGTCACGGCTTCCTTTGCCTCCGTGCCGTCGGAGGCGATGACCCCGTTCTGGGCCCCGTGGTCGCGTAGATGGCGTACCAGCGCACGGGTGTCGATGCCCGCGATGCCCACCACCTTGCGCTCCCGCAACCATTCTTCGAAGGCTTCTTCGGCGCGGTGATTCGACATGACCCGGGACGGGGCGCGCACCACCAGGCCGCGGGCGGCGATGCGGTCGGATTCCATATCGATGGCGTTGGTGCCGACATTGCCGATATGTGGATAGGTGAAGGTGATGATCTGGTCCGTGTAGGATGGATCGGTCAGAATCTCCTGATATCCGCTCATCGAGGTGTTGAAGCAAACCTCGCCCGCGGTACGGCCGTGATGACCGAACGCCATGCCATAGAAGACGCGCCCGTCCGCGAGTGCCAGCAATGCCCGCTTTTTTCTCATTGCCCCAAGCTACAAAACCGCCACCGGCTGTCGAGGATCAATCGCCACCGGCCTCGGGATGGAGCATGCGCATGGGATCGAGCAGGGCATCGAGTTCGGCCTCCGGCAGAATGCGGAGTTCCAGGCATACCTGGCGGACGGTCTTGCCCTCCTTCACGGCTTGCTTGGCGATTTCCGCCGCCCGGTCGTAACCGATCCTCGGCGCCAGGGCCGTGACCATGCTCATGCTCCACTCCACCTGCTCGCGGCAGCGCTGCCGTCGTGCCGAAAGACCGGCGATGCACTTGTCCGCAAAAACGGTGCCGGCCCGCGCCAGGAGACGCTCGGATTGCAGGAGGTTGTGGGCCATCAACGGCAGCATGACATTCAAATCGAACAAGCCGGAAGAACCGCCGAGGCTGACGGCCGAGTCGTTGGCGATCACCTGGGCACAAACCTGAGCCAGTGATTCCGCGATCACGGGATTCACCTTGCCGGGCATGATCGAGGAACCCGGCTGCACGGCGGGAATCGCGATCTCGCCGATGCCGCAGCGGGGTCCGGAGGCCAGCAGTCGCACGTTGTTGGCGATCGCAAGCAGCGAGGCGGCCACCGTCTTGAGCTGCCCGGAGAGTTCCACCGCCGCATCCTGTGCCGCCTGGGCCTCGAAATGATTGCTGGCCTCTCGGAATTCAAGGCCGTAGACCTCGCTCAACTCCGCCGCCACCCGGGAACCGAACTCGGGATGCGTGTTCAGGCCCGTGCCGACAGCGGTGCCGCCGATCGCCAATTCGCACAGGCGCGGCATCACGGTGCGCAGGCGCTCTCCCCCCAATTCGACCTGCCGCGCCCAGCCGGAGAGCTCCTGCCCCAACGTGATCGGTGTGGCGTCCATCAGATGCGTCCGCCCGATCTTCACCACATCCATGTTCTCCTCCGCCTTCGACCACAGGATCCGCTGCAGATGTGCAAGCGAAGGCAACAGATCGTTGATCAGCAGGTCGGCGGCGGCCACGTGGATGGCCGTGGGGATGACGTCGTTCGAGGACTGGCCCATGTTCACATGATCGTTCGGATGCACCGCCAACTCGGAGGCGAGCTGCCGGCAGCGATGGGCGATCACCTCGTTGGCGTTCATATTGGTGCTCGTGCCGGACCCGGTCTGGAACACGTCCACCACCATATGCGCATCCCACCGCCCCGCCGCCAACTCCTCTGCGGCACGGATGATCACCTGTGCGCGCCTTGCATCGAGCCTGCCGAGTTCGCCATTGACCCTGGCCGCAATCTTCTTGATGTGGCCGAGGGCCTTGATGAATTCGCGTGGAAAGCGAAGGCCCGAGATCGGAAAGTTTTCCAGCGCCCGCGCCGTTTGCGCCCCGTACATGGCCCCGGCCGGAACCCGCATCGGCCCCATGGAGTCCCGTTCGATACGGTAGGCCGCCTTTTCCTCGTTTTCCGTCTGGTTCATGCTTCCTCCCTTTGCAGACACAACAATGTCAGATCGTCTTCGCGGCCGCTACCCGCGCCTTCGCTCCTGCGGAAGCGGCTGAAACGATTCAAGGTCTGCAGGATCTCCTCCGGCAGTTCTTCCACCGGCACGTCGCGATGCTTGTCGAGCCAGTGAATCAGGCGCTCCTCACCGAACATCTCGGTGCCCCTGGTATTGTGCATCTCCGTCACCCCGTCCGTGTACACCAGCAACAGGTCCCCGGGCTGAAGGTCCAGGCGCTGGGTATGGATCCGGATCTCCGGTAACATGCCGAGGGGCGGCGTGGAGGCGTTCAGGCGCTGGATCCCGCCGGCGGTGCGCAACAGGGCGGGAACATGCCCCGCGTTCAGCCACAGCATCGAATGACTGAGCGGCTGCAACTTGGCCATGAACAGGGTCACAAAGCGGCCGCCGGCCAGGGTCCGGCACAGGGCCTTGTTGATGTAGTCCACGGCAGCATCGAAACGCACGTTCTCCGCCGCCAGCACGTGCAACATGGCCTGCAGGTTGGCCACGGTCAGGGCGGCCGGGTAGCCCTTGCCGGAGACATCGGCAACCACGATCCACAGGCGGCCGTCGGCCAGGGGGATGAAATCGTAGAAGTCCCCACCCACCGCATAGCAACTCTCCTCGAAGGCACGAAAGACATAGCCGGGTATCTGCGGCAACGATTCCGGCAGCAAGGCCTGCTGAATCTCGACCGCAATCTTGAGCGAATCCTTGAGATCCTCTCGCTCCTGCAACCCCTGCAATGCCGTGTTCAGGCCCCGCGCCAACTCACCCAAATCGTCGTCGATCAGGACCGGCACCCGTCCAGCGAAGTGCCCCCGACGCATGAACTCGAGCCCTCGGGCCAGCTGGGAGATGACCACCTTGAGCGTGCGACTGACCAGAAACACGAGATAGGTGCCGGCCAGAATCTGGATCACGAACAGGGTCAGGCCCTGGAGGGCGATAAAACGCTGCTCCACGGGATCGGACGCCACCGCCGCCATCCAGGCATGCGCGGCCAGCAGGCTCGTGGGGATCAGGCCGGTGACGAGAAAAACGAGCCAGGGCCGGCGGGAGGAATCCGTGAAATAATGCAGGGAATGCAACTCCCGCATTTGCAGGGTCGGGCCGGTGCCGTTGGCAAGGCGGAGAGCGAGTTCATGTCGGATTGTGATGGCAAAGGCCAGCACCGGGGCAAGAACCGCCATGCCGAAATAGGCCGAGGTCACCAGCGAGGCAATGGTGCGTGGAGTGAGGATCGCGGCTCCGTTCGAAGCCGCGATCCCGAGCACGGCCAGCAACAGATAGGTGGCGTAGGCGAGACCGGCGGCGACAAAGGCCTGGAGGGAACGAAGAGGAAGATGGGCCATCGCCGTTTCCAGCATCCTTCCTTTCCCGGCTCGCCTCCTTCCGCGCCTGGTGATCATGATCATGGGCCAGTAAACCCAAACGGCAGCCGCGGCGAACAGCAGCAGAAAAACCGCCATGTCCAGGATGGAAAGCCATTGCGGCAATCCGAGGAGGGCGCTGTTGCCATTTTCCCGCATCAGGATCTGGACCGTCACGAACAGCAGCGGCAACGGCCACAGGGCCGTCAGATAGCGAAGCAGCGGCAATGCATCCCGGCTTGCGCGGAAGAATTGCATGCAAGAAGCGTATCGACCCACCGAAGGATATACAAATGCGTTGCAAAAATCCGGTTGCAATAAAAATGATAACCATTATCATTTTGCGAATGCGACGCATGACCGCCCAACGCCAGGCCATTCTGAACCTGATCAACACCTCCAACCGCCACTGGGACGCGGAAGAGATCAGTCGCGCCCTGAGCGATCGTGGCGAGGCCATCGGCATCGCCACCGTGTACCGGGGTCTGGCCGCCCTGGAGGACGCGGGAATGATCACCAGCGTGCAACTGGCGGACAAAAAACGTTATGAACGCGCCGACAAGCTGCATCACGATCACATGGTGTGCACCGTGTGCGGCGCCATCGAGGAATTCACGCAGGCCCAGATCGAGTCCCTGCAGGAAGCCGCCGCCCGGGACAAGGGCTTTGAGATCACCGGCCACCAATTGGTGATCTTCGGACGCTGCGCCCGTTGCAACGCCGAAAGAACCGGCCGGAAAAAGAGCGCTGCGTGATCTCCGCTCTGATCATTGTCTTCCGCGAGGTTCTGGAAGCGGCCCTGGTCATCGGCGTCCTGCTCGCCGCCACCCAGGAGGTGCAAGCCAGCCGCCGCTGGATTCTGGCCGGGGGACTGGCCGGTGTCGCCGGAGCGCTGGTGGTGGCGCTGTTCATGAGCGAATTGGAGGATTCGTTCTCCGGCAACGGGGAATTCCTCTACAACGCCATCCTGCTGGCGGTGGCCGCAGCCCTGATCGCCTGGACCGTAATCTGGATGAGCCGCCACGGCCGCGAAATGGCGGCACGCATGCGCAATGTCGGGCAATCCGTGAAGGCCGGGGAACTCCCCAAGACGGCCCTGGCCGTGGTGTCCATGGCCGCCGTGATGCGGGAAGGCGGCGAGGCGGTCTTCTTCCTCTTCGGTGCCGCCGAGGCGTCGCAGCAGGACGGGTTGTCCATGCTCGCCGGCAGCACGCTTGGCATCCTTCTCGGGGTGGCCACGGGCTACGCCCTCTACCGCGGTCTCGTGCACATTCCCGTGCGATACCTGTTCCGGGTCATCGGCTGGCTCTTGATGCTTCTGGCTGCCGGCATGGCATCCCAGGCCGTCGGGAATCTGGTGGCGATCGACATGCTGCCGCCTCTGGCCGACCCCCTGTGGGACAGCTCCTCTTGGCTGCCGCAATCGAGCCTACTCGGCGGAATTCTGCATGTGCTGGCGGGTTACAGCGATCAGCCGAGCGGCATGCAGGTGTTGGCCTTCATCCTCGTTCTGACCGCCATCTCCCTGCTCAATCAGTTCTATTCCGGTGGTGGCCGACCTGGGCGGAAATCAGAGAAAGCGGGCGGCAACCTGAGGAACGAAAGCGGAGCCGCTCATCCGGAACGCCGTTGACCCATGATGTCGCAGGCATTAAATTCGCGCATCC
>CAZHOU010000080.1:0-7293 GCA_964534165.1 uncultured Zetaproteobacteria bacterium | reverse complement strand
GCCCGGATTTTTCATGATGACCATGCGTCGGGATTTGAAATCTCGAAACACATGCGGGAATTGCATCGAAACCGATGTGCTTTTACAGCATGACACTCCATCCTCGCGTATCCGGCGCCGTCCATCCGCGATCCCATGGAAAATCCGGGTTAGAGGAGTGGCGACAGACCATCCCGGACCGTGATCGATGGAAACAGCGACCGAGTCAGAGGCCGAGATCGAAAAAGCCCTTCTTCTTCGCCGGCGCCCTTGACGGTGCCGGAGCTGCGGATCCGCCGCCCGGGGCCGTCCCCAGGCGAAACGCCTCCAGAAACGGATGCCGGGTCTTTGGACCGGCCGCCTTGCCGGTCTTGAGATCGATCACGGCCCACTCGATCCCGTCCGGGGGCGTGAAATTTTCCTTGGGCCTGCCGCGCAGGAAGGCCTTCATGGCATCAAGCCAGATGGGAAGGGCGGCATGGGCGCCGGTTTCATGCCTGCCCATGCTGGTGGGTGTATCGCGGCCGGTCCACACACCGGTCAGCACCTGCGGCGTGTAGCCGATGAACCAGGCGTCCACCTGCTTGTTGGTCGTCCCCGTCTTGCCCGCCGCCGGCCTTCCCAACGCCCGTGCCCGGCGGCCGGTGCCATGTTGAATGACGCCTTTCATCATGTTGGTCACAAGAAAAGCGCTGACCGGATCGATGGTTTGTTCGGCCGGGCGCATGTCGTCATTCACGGCCAGCACGGGATCGGCATGGCAGGTCTGGCAACGATGGCCGGCCACGGCACGGATCAGGCTGCGGCCGTTGCGATCCTGCACCTGCTGCACGGCCACGGGCCGCCAACGTTTGCCTCCGCTGGCGATCACGGCGTAGGACTCGGTCAGCTCCTTGAGCGTGACCTCGGTGGCCCCAAGCGCCAGGGCCAGCTGCGGGGGGAAATCGTGCGAGAAGAGGTAGTTTCGCAAATCATGCGTGAAGCGATTGACGCCGATATCCTGCAACAACTTGATGGAGGCCAGATTGCGTGAATGCTCCAGGGCATTGCGCACGGTCACCAATCCTGCGAAGTGGCGACCGTAGTTTTCCGGCCGCCAGAACTCGTCCTGTTTCAGATTCTCGAACACCACCGGCGAATCCATGATGAGGGTGGCGGGCGTGAAGCCCGCATCCATGGCCGATACGTACAGGAAAGGCTTGAAGGCCGAGCCGGGCTGGCGCCTGGCCTGGGTGGAACGATCGAAATCACCCGGTTTGTAATGGAAACCCCCGACCTGGGCCAGCATGGTGCCGTGCTTGAGATCCATGGCGTAGAGCGCTCCCTCCACCGACGGTTGCTGCGTGATGCGCACACCGCCCTGGCCGTCGCCCCGGAGCCACACCTGATCGCCCACGATCCATGTGCGGGGCCGCTGCGCCGTCCTCTCGTTCCCCCCTTCCCCCTTCGCCTGGGATTTCGGATACGGCTGCCAGGTCCATTTCGGTTTGGGCAGCCTCCATGTCCGCAGACCATCGTTGAGCACCAGCGTCCCGTCCGGGGAAATCTCCTCCACCAGGGCCGGGAAAAGGCGATCGTCGGCCGGCGGCCCGCCATTCTCATCCTTTCGCTCTTGCGCCCATTGGGTCAGCAATGCCGGCCGCTCGTCCTCCTCGACATGCGCGGGGAAGCGATAGAACTGGCGTTCCTCGATCGCCAGCACTCCCTTGCGCACCGCATGCACGGCAGCCTTCTCGGCCGCCGGGACATAGGGAACGATCACGGTCAGGCCTTGGCGGCGCACCGTCGCGGCGCCGAAACGTTCGACCAGCGACTGATAAACGCGATTGGCGTAGGCATCGACAAGCAGGGGCTGGGGAAGCGGGGCCACCTTCAAGGGCTCGGCCAAGGCTTTCTTGACCTCCTCCGCGGCGGCGAAGCCGCTTCTTTCCATCATGTGCAGCACCGTGTTCCGCCGTGCAAGCGCCCGCTCGGGATGCAAATGCGGCGCATACCGTCCCGGCGCCTTGGGCAATGCGGCCAGCATGGCCGCTTCCGCCAAGGTCAATTCGTCCAAGCGCTTGTGGAAATAGCGCCAGGCGGCGCTGGCCACGCCATAGGCGCCTCGGCCAAGATAGATCTGGTTCAGATACAGATAGAGGATCTCATCCTTGGTGAAATGCTGTTCGATGCGATGGGCAAGAATCAACTCCCGGATCTTGCGTGAATAGGTGCGCTCCGGCGACAGCAGGAAGTTTTTCGCCACTTGCTGGGTGATGGTCGAACCGCCCTGAACGGTGTGGCCGGCGCGTAGATTGGCCAGCAAAGCCGAGAACATGCGTGCCGGATTGATGCCGGGATGGTGGTAGAAATGCTCATCCTCCGCCGCCAGAAAGGCGTTGCGGACCCGCATTGGAATATCCTGCAGGGATGCAAGAATTCGATGTTGATCCGCATACTCGGCCAACAGCCGGCCATCCGGATTGTACACGCGCGTGACAAGCGGTGGCTGGTAGTCCGCCAAACTGGTAAGTTTGGGCAGGCCGCTGGCGAAATACAGATACGTCGCGGTGATGGTGATCACGGCAAGCATGAAAAGAGCGAGGCTAATCTTCAGTATGGCGAGTATCTTGCGCATCCTCCGCAGGCTAAGTCTTCGCCGGCCTCCACGGCAAGGGTGGGTCGCGGGTTTTTCGCTGCTGGAGATGGTTTTCACCATCGGCATCCTGGCCATCGTCCTGGCCATGGCCGTGCCGGCCTACAGCCACTGGCAAAGCCGCAGCGCCGTCGTGGACGCAGCGCACGCCCTCCTGGCACACATGAAACAGGCGCGACTGCTTGCCCTGGCGGAAAACCGCAGCGTCAGCATCACCTTCACGGCCACCTCCTACACCTTCGACGTCGACACCGCCGGCAACTGCGCCCTCTGCAGGAAACAAGCGGTCGATCTTGGGCAGTTCTCGAAGCAATTGACCCTGTCACCCACGACAACACGAACCTTCACCAGCAGGGGCACGATCAGCCAATCCGGAACCGTCACCATCACCGCCGGCGCCTACAGCAAGAAGATCGTTCTCAACGTCATCGGTCGCGCTTATCTGCAATGAACACAAAGCGGAAACCGTTCACTTCGATCCACCCCCGACAGCGGGCTCGTGGATTCACGCTGATCGAAATCATGGTGACCCTGGTTGTGATTTCCGTCGGATTGCTGGCCCTGGCGGCGTTCACGCTCGCCGCCACCGACAACGGCGAACTCTCGCGCGAACGCCTCAATGCCGTCCACTTGGCGGAACGGGTGATCGAAGACTGGCTGAAAGACGCGGGTGATCAGCCCGTCCCCATTGCCTGTGCCACAGGGAATGTCACACCCGTGATCGGCGCCCAGGTCACATGCACCCCAACCTCCGGCGTCGCCATCCCCTACACCATCACGCTTCAAGTCTCCCAGGCCACGGCGCCGCTGCCTCCCGGCACCCCCGGCAATCCCGGGTCCAGCATCGCTTTCGGCCCCCTGACATGGCAGGGCACAGCGACCCCGAACAACCCGGTCAACGTCAAGGTGGTCCAGGTGAGTTGGGTCCACAAGGGCCAAACCCACAGCGTCTTTCTCACTCACATCACGGAGGCGAAATGACAGGATTCAGGGGTCAGGATTCAGGGGTCAGGATTCAGGGATCAGGATTCAGTGGTCAGGATTCAGGGGGCAGGGGACATCCCTCCGTCCTCGGCCTCCGCTCCCCTCAATGCGGCTTTACGCTGATCGAGCTCTTGCTCAGCCTGGCCCTGGCCCTGATCCTGCTGGCGGGTATGGGCCTCATCTTTGTCAAGAATACGCGGCTGGCCACGGCCGTGGCCGACCGCGGCGCCCGCATGGGCGATCTCTACCTGGCCTCGCAGATCATGCAGAAGGAACTGCGGGCCTCGAAGAATCTCAGCAATCCGCCGTATCCTTCGGATCTGGCAAGCCGGGGAGTCAGTCTGCCGGCCAATTATCCGACAAGCTTTCCGTCCCTTCCGTATTGGGATGCGACGAGCAAGACCATGACCTACCAGGATGTGGACGGCAACACCGGCATCTTCCAATATCAACGCAACAGCAATGATCGTATCTACTGGCTGCGGGCGGATGCAAGTACGAGCAATTTTCAGGAACTCATCCGCGACCTTGATGCGATGGAAGGCATGAGTGCCTCGGTATCTGCCGCGGGCGTGTGGACCATCACCCTGAAGGCAGCCTACAAAAGCGACACCGGTCAGAATCGCACCCTGTCGCTGTCTTTCAAGGTATGGCCAAGAAACCAATGAAGCGCGGGAACACGAACCGGAACGGCGAACAGGGCTTCGTTCTGGTCACCTCCCTCGTCATGCTGGGGTTGTTGACGCTGCTGGCGATCGCCCTGTGGCTCAATGCCCGGGCCGCAATCCAAACCGGCGGTTCGGCCCAAAATGCCACCCAGGCCTATTATTACGCCGAAACGGCCGTGCATTACATGGAATGGGCGCTGCGCAACCAGGCCGAGTTTGACAGCTACCCTTATGCCGGTCCCTATGTCATCTCCCCGCCTTTCGCCGAGCCCTCGCTACCCGCCACCAACCCGCCTGTCAACGCCTTGAACACCGGCGATCGCTTTGAACTCTTCGCCGATACGTGGGATCCGGGGCCGACGGAGATCAGCGACACCACCGCGGGAGGCACCTCGGGGCAATTGATGTATTTCGACAACTCGCCCCTGGCCTCCCGCGCCGTCCGCTGGCCGTTGCCGACGAGCAATGGTTCGCCGGTCTATCCGACCCTGTATCGCATCAGTGTCAGCCTGCCACGCTACATCCGGCTGGACATCGATTCGAGCGGTCAAATCACACCCGAGATCCCCGCCCTTCCGCATCGCAACCCACCCGTTGTGGGCGAAGACATCCCCAAGAACGGTGCCATCGTGTGGCTGACGGCGGGCGATGCCTCGACGGATTATGAATTGGATCCCACAAAGACGGCCTGTTCCGGTACGACACCGGCCACGGCCATGGGCTGCGACAAAAAAAGCGGCCTGTGGATCTCCTACAACATCGTCGTCTACGCCGTCGGTTATGTAAACGGGCGTGCCGCCTACCTGCTGCGGGCGGTGATCATCTAATGCGGACGTGGCCTCCCTTGCCCGACAGTGACCGGGATCACAGATCCTTTCCATGCGGGATGCAAACATGCTGAAAAGGTTGGAATGCCCGTGCGGAAAGTTTGCGGTCAGAGGAGCAGCCGATGCAGGATGATGAATCTCCAAGCTTGCTGATGGCCGGCGCGTTCGTGTTCGTCTTTCTGTACGTGGATGCCGGGATGACGGCTTTCGGCATGCCGTCACTTTCCATCCCCGCCGCTCTCGCCGATGAAAAAGAAGAACACGGGCACGACAAGGTGGTAATCTGCCACAGACCGCCCGGCGATCCCACCAATGAGCAGACCCTTCAGGTCGACCAGTCGGCGGTCGCTGCGCACATGGCCCACGGCGACAGCATGGGTGCCTGCGCCGCGGACAGCGCCAACCTGATCTGTTCCTGCGGCGTGAACTTGAGCAACAGCGCCGGCGACGACAACGACAACAGTGCCGGTGACGACAACATCGCCGGCGATGATAACGTCGCCGGTGACGGGGTGGAGAACACCGCCGGTGACGACAATCTTGCCGGCAACGACAACGCCGAGGGCGATGACGTGGACAACATCGACAACTCTGTCGCCAATGCCGCGGCCTGCACCTGCGCCGACGGCAGCACCGGCTACTGGAGCGCCTCTACCGGCGGACCACCGGTCGTCCCCGGCACGACATCCGTGCCGCAATCCGTGCGGGAGATCCACGGCAAATAACTAGTCGTTCCTGAATAATTCATTTTCAGGCTGCCGATACCAATTGCCAGCCGGTTGGGGCCATGGGACTCAGCCAGATTTTTAACCTTCGAATCAGGGCTGCCGGTAAAAAGATCGGGATAGGGGGTGGTCAGGATGCCTGACCGAGCCCCTCCCACACCACCCGGTATGTGGGTCCGCACCGGGCGGTTCGGGAAGTTGATGTCATGAGAGCCGGGACACGCCCAGCCGGTTGAAGAAGGCGACCGTCATCAAGCTGTTCAGCAGATAGCGGCTGTTGCGCCACCATCGTCGGCTGTTCACCGCGATCCGCCGGGCCACCTCATCGGTGGCGCCCAGCGCCTTCAGTTCCCCGATACATGGTCTTGCCCCGTTTCCGGTGCTTGAGCTGCATGGCCCGTAACCGATGGCGCAGCCATTCGTCCAGACGACGGAACACGCCCGGCGTCTGTGCTAGTCGGAGGTACCCCTTCCAGCCCCGGATGTATTGCCGGAGCTGTTCGGCCACCTCATCAAGGCTCCGACCGCGGCTGCGGCGGGTGAGCTGGCGAATGCGCTGCTTGTAGGCGTCGAGGCCTTACGGGATACCGCGCATTTGACCTTGCCGCCCGGGGCCATCCAGAACACGAACCCCAGAAAGCGACTGCCAAAGGCGCTGCGTACCGCGCTCTTCTCCTCGTTCACCGTCAATCGAAGCCGACCATAGAGCCGGCGCAGGCCAGCCATGACCCTTCGCCCGCCTTGCGACTTCTAACGTAAACGTTGCGGTCGTCGGTGTGGCGCACAAATCGATGGCCGCGCCGTTCCAACTCCCGGTCCACCTCGTCCAGCAGCACGTTGGTCAGCAGCGGTGACAGGGGACCGCCTTGCGGTGTACCCTCGTAGTGCTCCACCTTCACATCTTTGCTCAGGATGCCCGCCTGCAAGTAGCTGCGGATCAGGCGCAATACCGCCTTGTCCGCCACCCGTTGGGACAGGCGTTCATTGAGTACATCGTGGTTGACCCGATCGAAAAACTTCTCCAGATCTACGTACACCACCACCCGGTAGCCTTCTCGCACTCCGTCTCCGGGCTTGGGTATCTACACCCGGCGCCCCGGTGCGGGCCCGTTGCGACCGGATAGCAGCTCTTCTCGTATCCGGGTCCAGTGTGTGCGCATGTACTCGGCGGTCTGCTCGATCGAGCGTCCGTCCACCCCGGTACTGCCCTTGTTGGCCTTGACCCATCTCCAGGCCAAAACCAGGTTCTCTCTCGCAAGTGCCTGCTTGAGCAGACCTTGCCCCGGGTCCGCATCTCCATCCCATACCGATCCGGCTTCATCACGTTCCACTCTCGGACGGACTTTACCCGCCTCCGGGTCGGCTCGCTCCGGTCGGCCGGACTTCTGATGCCTTGCCGTGTCGAATGTCATGGTCGTCAGACCCTCCTTCCCGTTCGGCCCTTCGCTCCACCCGGTTTCCCGGGCTTCCTCACT
>CAZHOU010000079.1:0-7416 GCA_964534165.1 uncultured Zetaproteobacteria bacterium | reverse complement strand
CGGCCGTCGGCCCCACGTACACCTCGCCGCTGACCTTCCGGGTGTAGTGCACGCCCAGGAACGGTACGCGCAGATCGGGAACCGGGTAGATCAGGCCGTTGCAAACCACCTTCGAGGACGGCGACAGGCGGTAGTAGATGCCCTTGAACGGCAGCAGCGTGTAATGACTGCCGACGCCGAACATCCTCGCCACCTTATCGGCGTGCTGGCCGGCGGTGTTGAAGACCCAGCCATAGGAAACGGCCCCGCCGTCGAGGAGGACCCGGCCGGTGCGCGCATCGACGCCCCGCAGGGCCTCCCCGAGCCGGAAGCGCACGCCCGCCTCGCGCAGCTCCCGCGCCAAGGAGCGGAGGATGGGGAGCGGCTCGACGACGGCCGTATCCGGTGCATGCAGCGCCCGGTCGCTGGCCGAGCGGGCCGAAGGCTCGATGGCGCGTAGGCCCGCGGCATCGAGGATCTCCACACGCGCACCGGCGGCCGTGGCGCGGCGGGCGAGCACATCGATCAGGGCATCGTCCTCGGGACGCACGGGCAGGATCACCTTTCCCAGGCGCGAAAGCGGCAGCCCGCGCCCGCGGCAATAGGCGGCCATCCTGCGCGCTCCCTCGGCGCACATCGCGGCCTTCAAGGAACCCTCGGGGTAGTAGATGCCCGAATGCAGCACGCCGCTGTTGCGGCCGCTGCCGTGGCGTCCGATCTCCTCCTCCTTCTCCACAATCAGGATGCGCGCCCGCCCCTCGCGGGCCTTGAGTTCGCGCGCGACGGCCAGGCCCAGAATGCCGGCGCCGACGATCAGGTAATCGCAGGAAGACATGTCAGGACGGGGAAAACACAGGACTGAGGACTAAGGACTGAGGGCTGAGACGAAAAGAGAAGGACTGAGGGAAAAGCGAGGGACTGGGGACTGAGGGGAAAGCTGAGGACTGAGAGAGCAGTGGAAGGCTTCTCTCGCCAGGACGCAGGAATCATGCCCACGGTGAGGTTCAATCGCCGCCTTCCAGGGTGGCGAGATACCAGCGATAGACCGCCTCAATGCCCTCCCGCAGGCCGATCTCCGCCTTCCAGCCCAATTGCGTGAGGCGGGAGACATCCAAAAGCTTGCGCGGCGTGCCGTCCGGCTTGGAATCATCCCAGATCACTGCCCCCGAAAAGCCGACGATCTCCCGCACCATGGCCGCCAGTTCCCGCACCGGGATGTCGCGCCCGGTACCGACGTTGAAGAGCAGGTCCGAGGGCCGAGCGCCGGGGAGTGTATCCTTCGTCCCTGCACCTTCACTGCCTCCTCCTCTCTTCATCAGGAACAGGCAGGCAGCCGCCAGATCGTCCACGTGCAAAAACTCGCGCCTGGGCGCGCCCGTTCCCCAGAGGACCACCCTAGGAGTTTGTCGGACTTGAATGAAATCCACTGCGCGGCAGGGATGGCGGTCAAAAAAGCACGGCTTTCTCGTTCCATAGTACCCACTATGCACCTCAAAATCCGTGCTTTTCTGCCTCGCTCCCCCACCTGCTCGCGACGATCCCCCCAAGTCCGACAGACTCCTAGGTGCGTGAGACGGAAGACGGGGAAAGGAGAAGGACTGAGGACTGAGGGCCGAGGATCGAGGACTTGCGGCCTCCGGCATCGAGTCGGAATCCCTTTTGATACCAAGATGTTGCAGGATGTCATCCGGGATGCGGCCGAAGCAGTCCTCGTCGCGCCGGATGCCATCGAGATCCCCGCTTACAGCCAGCTTCGCCAGGTGAAACTTGCGGATCAGCGCCGGCAGCACATGCGAATCCTGTAGATCGAAATTGTCGTTCGGTCCGTAGAGATTCGTCGGCATCAGGCACACGGCATCGAAGCCGTACTGGCGCGCGTAAGCCTGGCACATCTTGATGCCGGCGATCTTGGCGACCGCGTACCATTGATTCGTTTCCTCCAGGGGGCCGGTGAGAAGATGCTCTTCGTGCATCGGCTGCGGCGCCAACCGCGGATAGATGCAGGAAGAGCCCAGGAAAAGCAGGTGCTTGACGCCGAAGCGGCGGGCGGCGCCGATCACGTGCGTCTGGATCTCCAGGTTGTCGCGGATGAAGTCGGCCGGGTAGATGCTGTTGGCCAGGATACCTCCGACCCGGGCCGCGGCCAGGAACACGTATTCGGGCCGCTCGGCGGCGAAGAATCCCTCCACTGCCCGCGGATCGCACAGGTCCAGTTCGGCATGGGAACGCAGGATCAGATTGTTGAATCCCTCCGCCTTAAGCCTGCGCACGATGGCGGAGCCGACCAGGCCGCGGTGACCGGCCACGTAAATTTTCGCCGCTGGCAAAAATTTACGTGGAGACGTAAGACGGGAGATGGGAGACGAGGGAGAAGTCGAAGATGCTGCCATTATGGCCTCGATGCCTTGGCCTTCCTTGCAGTCATCAGGGCACTGAGCATTGCATACAATCGATTTGACAACTCAAGGACTTCCCCGAAGCTCTGCATAAATCCCAGATCTCTACAAATCAATATTTGTGTCTCCAACTCGCAAAGTGAACTTCTTGCGATGCACAGAAACTGCAAAAATTCCTTGTCGCTTGATCTTGCCGCCCCCTCCGCAATGTTCGATGGGATGCTTACCGCCGCCCGCTGCATTTGGCTGCATAGGCCAAATTTCTCAGTTTCGGGCAGTTGACTGGTCATCGCGTAAATCATCTTCACCAATGACATGCCGAGCTGCCACACCTGGAGATCGTGATGTGCACGTTTCATCAAATCGCCACCAACCCGAATCATTCATGACGACCATACCCAATGACGTCCGACTGTTCCTCCGAACCGGTCGCACACCCCTGGCCGAGAACGATCGCTGCAGCCATACTTCTTGGTAAACATGCGCGCCCCATCTTCGCCTGTCCGGCGCCATGCATCCGCGATCTCATGGAAAATGCGGGCTAAGAGTAGAGATGGCCCACACACCAATCTGACATCCCGCGCTTCCCATCTCCCATCTCCCGTCTTACGTCTCACGTTCTTTCACTCATGGTGGTTCTTCAGGGCATAGCCCTCGCGGCGGCACAGCTCGTCGCGTTCGGCGTCCTTCAGATCCTCGCGCACCATCTCGGCCACCAGTTCGCGGAAGCCGACGCGCGGCTTCCAGCCGAGCTTCTCCCGCGCCTTTGAGGCATCGCCGAGCAGGCTCTCCACCTCGGCCGGGCGGAAATAGCGCGGATCCACGGCCACGATGCAGCGCCCGCTCGGGTCGAACCCCTTCTCCTCGGACCCCTCGCCCCGCCACTCGATACGTAGTCCCAACTCTGCGGCCGCCGCCTCGACGAACTCGCGCACCGAATGCTGTTCGCCGCTGGCGATGACGAAATCCTCCGGCTCATCCTGCTGCAGGATCCGCCACATGGCCTCGACGTAATCGCGGGCATGACCCCAGTCGCGGCGTGCCTCCAGGTTGCCCAGGTACAGGCACTCCTGCAGCCCCAGCTTGATTCGACAAAGGGCACGGGTGATCTTGCGCGTAACGAAGGTCTCGCCGCGGATGGGGCTATTGTGCACAATGACCCCTCCCACACCTGCAAGAAACAAGCCGCTCCCGGTTTCGAGATCATAAACCCACACTTCCTCACTCTCATTCGCCTCGACACGCCTCACCTCTGCAGGATCCTTGCGTAAATGCTGCCCCTTATTCCCCATGGGGTTTGCCGTAGGTATGTTTAAAAGAAAATAATTCTTCCCATTGTGTTGTTGACGATAAACCGATGCTCTTCGCCCTTGCTTCGTGTACAGCCAATAAAGCCCTTGGGCAAGCAATGGACTATTGGTCTTAAGCGCATCGCCATTGCCAGCCTTCAAGCCATCTCCGCGGTAATATCCATCCAGGTATGCCGCCTGAACATCTTCATCTGCATTAAGAATGAGTGGGGAGACTTTCTTGAACCCGCGTGTATCGTATAACTGTTCACGCAACCATCGTGTGACATTCGTTCCCGCGCCTGAAAGATAAAGCTGACCGACTTTATTCTCCGAAAATCCCGAACTTCCAAGGGCCTCCCTCTTCGAACCCAGAAACAGACGCGACCACAGTTCAGCGACACGCTCGCGTATTGCTTTTTCGTTGTTTGTGAATTGTATAACCGATCGTTTGCCTGCCGGCACATATCCATCCGCTGTCAACATGCCAAGAAATTCCGCCATCTCCTTTCCGACGATCGTCCAGCGCGGTGATTCGGGCATCGCCGTAGCCTGAAGCAGTCGATCTCCCGGCCCCACCTTTTCCGCCTCCAGGGGCGTGCCGTCCGCATCAACCATTTGATGATGGGCTGTTACAAACACAACCCCGCCCCTTGCTTCCAACCACTTCATGGCATGATCCGGATCATCCTTGCGACGTTTGCTTGCCGTGATACCTCCGATTGATGTCCATTGGGTTCCGTCCCAAACTTCAATTCCCCGAATGTTAAAATGCTGAACATTCGAACCTTTCCGGCGGAGCGGAACCAAATCCTCAACTGCAACAACATCAACTTTTTGCCTGTGCTTTCTTATGATCAGTGGCGTCAGCCCTGAAACACACTCGTGGTTGAACAGGATGCCGTTGCAGGCGAAAAGGCCGTAGGCCTCGCGGTAGTTCACGGTGATCCAGTAGGCGTACAGCTTGGCCACGCCGTAGGGGCTGCGGGGATAAAATGGCGTCGTCTCGCGCTGTGGCGTCTCGCGCACCTTGCCGTAGAGTTCGGAGGTGGAGGCCTGGTAGAAGCGCGTCGTATCCTTGAGTCCCAGGGAACGGATGGCCTCCAGCAGCCGGAGCGTGCCCAGCGCGTCCGAATCGGCCGTGTACTCCGGCTCCTCGAAGGACACCCCGACATGGCTCTGCGCCGCCAGGTTGTAAACCTCGTGCGGACGCACCTCCTGCATGATGTGGATCAGGCTGGAAGAATCGGTCATGTCACCGTGGTGTAGGATGAAGCGCCGCTCCGGCTCGTGCGGGTCGGAATAGAGATGATCGACGCGGTCGGTGTTGAACAGGGAGGTGCGTCGCTTAATGCCGTGCACCTCGTAGCCTTTTGCGAGCAACAGCTCCGCCAGGTAGGCCCCGTCCTGGCCCGTGATGCCGGTGATCAATGTGCGTTTTGTCATGTCGACCCCTTCTGCAAAAGAATCGACACCGCCCGGATCGAAGTCAAGACGGAGTCAGAACGTGGATTCCCATTGCAGCTCGGTATGGATGGCCACGTTGTGATCGCTGCCGCCGTAGGGTTTGCTGCGATCGATGCCGAAACCCGCCGTCAGGCGGCCGATCCTGAACTCCTGGATCGTGCGCAGCTGCAGGCTCATAATGTGTTCGGCCGGGATTTTCACCGGTCCCGGATTGGCGTTGTCCTCGTTCACCTCGATGCCGCGCAGCAGGGCCTCCCAGGTGCCGCCGCCCGCATCCACCACGGTCAGGCCCAGCGACAACTGGCGGCCGTCGCCGTCGATGGAATGGCCGATGCTGCGCTTGTAGTAGCGGTAGCCGCTGCGGTAAACACCGTGCTCGTAGGCGGTGCCCAGGCGGTTCCATGTGCCGCTGAACAGATTGGCCGTCGTGTAGGCGAACTCGGAATGCAAGCGCCAGGAGGCGCCGGCGTCACCGAAGCCGCCCCAGACCTCGAGGCCGAACAGACCGAGGTAGGCGATCGGGGCGCGGCTCGAGGCGTCCTCGCCTGTGAATTGGGCATAGAGGGCGTACGGCAAATCGCCGTACGGCGAGCGCCAGCGCACGTCCAGGTCGGCCAGCTGGTTGCCCGGCTGGTTGGCGGCATTGACGCCCAACTTGCCGGTGTTGTCGCTGCCGATCAGGGCGCGGATGAACGTGGCCAGGGTGCGTGGCCTGCCGCTGCCGCCCCATTGCATGGCGCGGGCGAGGCCGAACTCCAGCTTCGGCGTCGGCTTCAGGCTCAGGCGGATGCCGGTCAGCAGCGCATGCGGAACGAAGCGATCCCCCTCCAGTAGGCCCTGGAAGAAGGTGAAACGCCAAGCGCCCAACCATTGCAGGGCCGGGAGATCGAAGGGATCGGAGGCGTTGCGCGAGATGGCGATGGTGGGAATGGGGCGGGGATTCGTGGACATGATCAGGCTGCCGTCCCAACCCGGCCCCCACCAGCGATCCTGCCAGCCGGCTGAAAGGATCCAGTTGCCCAACGCCAGGGCGGCGTAAGTGCCGTCCAGACGCCAGCGGCGGCCGTCCCGGGGCTTGCGCACGACGGCCGTGCCCTCGAGATGCAAGGCCCAATCATCCCCCATCAACGCCAGCGTCGTCCCGGCCTCGACCGTTGAGCGCGGCGTGGTGGTGAAGGTGCGGAAGCGCACCGGAGAGGCGGCCGTAGCCAGACGGGTGGTCAGCCGCAGGCCCTCGGAGAATTCGCGTTCCATGCGTGCATGCACCCGGCGCCAAGCGGCGTGCACGGCCGCATCCTGCACCTTTTCCTCCGGTGCCAGGGCATTGGACACGTCACCCCAGGGGAGCGGCCAGGCCGTCAACGGAATGTTCAGTAGGCCTGAATCCGCCAGCAGTTGCAGATCATGGCGCAGGCGCAGGTCGCCCGGCGCCGCCACCGGATCACCCGCCGCGGTGCGGCCGAGGGCCAAGAGTGCCACGAGCAGGATCAGGACGCGCCTCCATGCCCCAGCCGGCGCGGCCGCCGTCCGATACAGGGCCGGATGCAAGGCCGGCCGCCGCCACAGGCAGGCGGCCGTGAACAAGGCGCCCGCGGTGTCGGCGATCACATCACCGACATCGGCGGTGCGCCCCGACACGAAGCTTTGGTGCCACTCGTCACCGACACCGTAGAAGACGGTGAGCAAGAGCGCCGCGGTGGCGCGTGCGGGCGGCAGGGCACCGCGGAGCGCGAACGCACCCGCCAGCAACCAAGACAAAAGCGCGTAGGCGAGCCCGTGTTCCCATTTATCCTGGCCCGAAAACAGCGCCTGCGCGGGCAGGCGGGATTGCGAGGAAAGCCCGAAGATCATGGCCATCCAGGAGGCGGCCAGGAAGCGGTGGAACATCACGCTGCGAAGCAGGCGGGTCATGCCGGGAACGTAGCTGGCACGCCCGTCGTCGTCACCGCCTCTCTGCGCGCAACGAATCAAAACCCGGATCTCCACTGCACGCCGCCGCCGCCCGGAACCAGCAGCGGCCGCAGGCCACCTTCCTCGCGACGGTGGGCGACGAATGCACCGATGCCGAAGCCGATCAGGGCGGCGGCGGCCGTGTCCGAGACCCAATGGCGCTTGTCCCGCATACGGGCGAAGGCCGTGGCGCCGCCGCCCGCCAGCGCCAGCGGAAGACACCACCAGGGGGCCACGGCGCCGAACGCCGACACGCCGGCCCCTGAAACGGCCCGCGCCACCTACGCGGACGGTCATGATCAGCCAGAACCCTACACACTACCCGTCAGAACTCG
>CAZHOU010000078.1:0-7453 GCA_964534165.1 uncultured Zetaproteobacteria bacterium | reverse complement strand
GTGGGAAGCGCCGCCGCCGCCCGCAAAGAAAAAAAGCGGCCGCAAGAAAAAGGGCAAGTCACCGGTAGCCGCCTCCTCTTCCGGCAACACTTCGTCCAAGTGAGGGGGATCGGCCCGGCGTTCGGGCGCAGGAAACCGTGTCCGGACTGATCCTGTTCGATTGCGACGGCACGTTGGTGGATTCCCCCCGCCATATCGTCGCCGTCATGCGTGAGGCTTTCTCCGCGTGTGGGGTGAGCCCACCGCCGGAGTCCACGATCGCGGAGATCGTCGGATTGTCCCTGGATGCCGGCATCCACCGGCTCCTGCCCACCGCGGGCGCGGATCTGCGCCGGCAGGTGGCGGAAACCTACCGTCGTCTTTATCGCCGGCATCCCCATCGGCCCGGCTTGCATGCCGGGGTCCGATCCACACTGAAAACCTTGAGGGAGCGCGGCTACCTGATGGGGGTGGTGAGCGGCAAGTCGCTCTCCGGTCTCGAACGCGTTCTGGCCGAGCATGACTTGTTCGAGTTCTTCATCGTTTGGCGGACGGCCGATCAGTGCCCGTCGAAGCCGCATCCGGCCATGGTGATCGAGTGCATGACCTCCGCGGCCGTGGCGCCCGAACGCACGACGGTCGTCGGCGACGCCCGCTGCGACATGGAGATGGCGGCCAACAGCGGGGTGCGCGCCGTCGGCGTCAGTTACGGTGCCGCCTCGACGGCCGTCCTCTCCCGTGCCGGCGCCGCCTGCGTGGTGGATCGCTTCCCGGAACTGCTGGCGTATTTTCCGCACTTGCCGCCCGATGCGGCTTGGCCCACGATAAGCCCATGAAGACGTTGGCCGTCCGGACCATCAAGTTCAGCCTCATCCTCCTGGCGCTGCTGGTGGTTCTTTTGCTGGCGGCGCCGTTTTTCATCCATGTCGGTGATTACAAATCCATTCTCATCGACAAGGCCGAGCAGGCCACCGGCCGGCAGGTGGATATCGGCGAGGTGCATGTTTCCCTCTTTCCCTGGGTGGGCGTGCGATTGCAGCGGGTGCGCATCGCCAACCCGCAGGGCTTTCCGGATCCTGACATGCTGCACATCAAGGAATTGAACGTTCAGATCGCCTTGTTGCCGTTGCTGCGCCGGCATATCAAGATCGACCGCTTCGTGCTTTCGGCGCCGGAGCTGTGGCTCGAACGTGATCCGAGCGGTGTGGACAACTGGCGAGATCTCATTCGGCCTCGGCCGCCGGCGCCACCGGCAGCCGGGGCCGCAAACGCGGAGAGGGGCGTTCAGCCCCCGCCCGTTGCGGCTGCGCCCGTGCCCCTGAGCGCCCGCGATCTTCTTGTCGAGGACGGAATCCTCCATTATCGCGACCTGCAGACCGGCCGCGGGCTGGAGGTCCGGGCACTGCACATCGACGTCGAGGATGTGCAGCTCGAGCGCCCGGTTCATGTCCATGCCCGCGGTCGCGTGGGCACGGGCGAATGGACGATCGACGCCGAAGTGGGACCGCCCGAGAGCACGCGAAAGATCCTGTTGAAGCGCCTGCCGATTCAGGCCGGCCTGAAGGTGGAGGCTGTCCCGGTTCAGGAATTGGCGGATTTCGTTCCGGCCCTGAATCCACTGGTGGGGAACGTGCTGGACGCCGACATGCACTTTGAGCAACGTCCCGGCGGCCTGCGGCTCTCCACCGGCAAGGTGGAGCTGCGCGGAGGGCATGTGTGGTCCTACGCCTGGAAGTTCGAGATGCCGAAGCCGCGGAATCTGGACTTGCAGCAATCCGAATTGCGGCTGGACGGCGTGAAGGTGGGAAGTCTGAGCGGTTCGGTACGGGGAATCGGCCGTACGCTGCGCTACCAATTGCGGATGAACACCGAGGAAATTTCGCGCCAGACGCTCGCCGGCTGGTGGCCACGCATCGAGCGCCTGTACGCCGCACATCCATCGCCGTGGAAGCGATTGCGCCTGGGCTTTCTGGCCAGCGGCGATCTCCGGCATCTGAGGTTGCAGGATGTGCGGCTGCTGATGGATCACGAACCGGTGATGGCCTCCGGCGACATCGGCCTCGAAAACGGCCCCGACATCCGCCTGCGGATCAATGCCACCTCCCTGCACCTGGATCCCTGGTTGCCGCGTCCGGGACCGCCGGCGCCTGCCGCCTCGACAACCGGGGTGCCTGCCACAGCTCCACCGCAACCCCAGCCCTCGCTACAGCAACCGCAGGCGCGGAGCGCAGGAGCGGGTCTTGCGGGTGCCCGCATCCCGGCGCCGACGGGCCATGCCGTTCCGGTGGAACAGGGGAGCGGCGTGGCGGCGGATCGTGTGCCCGTTTCGAATGCGGTGGAAGCCGAGGCGATGGAACCCGATCTGCGCTTTCTGAAACGCCTGCGTCTCACCGCGTCCGTCACCGTCGATCACCTCTTCCTGCATCAACTCGATCTCACTCGTCTGCGCGCCGACATCGGCGGCAAGCGGGGCCTGATCCGCTTGAACCCCCTGCACTTCGAGGTCGCCGGAGGTCTCGTGGATGAAAGGGCAAGCCTGACGGTGAGCCGCTACCCGGTGCGCTGGACCGAGTCCGTGCACATTCGTGGCATGCATCTGCGACCGGTTCTCGTGGCCCTGACCGGTCTGGATACCGTCAGCGGCGTGGCGCGAATCGACACCAGGTTGCACAGCAGGGGCTTGTTGGCGCGCACGGCGCTTAAGCACCTGAACGGCCGCGGCAAGGCGCAGGTATTGAACGGCGCCATCAAGGGATTTGATATTCCGGGCATCCTGCGCAACCTATCCCTTTTCGGCCGCCGCAATTCGCCGGGGCAGACCGAGTTCTCGGAACTCTCCGGCACCTTCTCCATCCGCAACGGCGTCGTGCGCAACGACGATCTTTTCATGACCTCACCGTTGTTCCAGCTGACCGGTTACGGTCGCATCAATCTTCCTTCCAGGAACATGGATTTTCACATCAAGCCCCGATTGCTCGGCGCACTCGCGGGTCAGGGCGACACCGAGAGGGTGCGCAAGGGCTTGGTCGTACCCTTGCGTATCGTCGGTCCCGTGGACAGACCCAGGGTGCGGGTGGAGATGGACCTCAAGACCCTGCTCGGCAACGTCCACAGCATCAAGAACATGCTGAAGGGGAAGGGAGGCTTGAAGGGTGTGCTGAACGATGTGCTCGGTGGAAGCAAGGGCGGCGGCCAATCCGCCCCCCCGCCGGCGGCCAATCCCATCGAACGCCTGCAAAAACGCTTCAAGGAATTGTTGCCCGGCTTCTGATTTCGATACCGAGGGGGAGAAGAATGTTTGAACGCATTCGACTGCATCCGCAGCGTCCGCAGGCGCGGCTGATCCGGCATGTGGCCGAACACATGCGCAAGGGTGTGGCCGCGGTGGTGCCGACGGAGACGACCTATGCCCTGATGGCGTTGCCGGACGCGGCCGAGGCTATCGCCGAGATCCGCCGCCTGCGCCGCCTCGACGATCGTCATTGGTGGTCGCTCGTGTGCAGCGATCTTTCCCAGGCCGCCCGTTACGTTCGCATGGACAACGAGGCCCATCGTCTGCTCCGGCGCTGCCTGCCGGGTCCGTACACCTTCATCCTGCCGGCCAACTCCCGCCTGCCACGGCGTCTGTTCGGGCGTCGTCGCGATGTCGGCATCCGCATTCCGGGTCATGTCGTCTGCCGCTCTCTGATCGAGGAACTCGGGTCGCCGCTTCTGGCAACGACCTTGAAATTTCCGGAGGAGGATGAGGCGGCCGCCGACCCGGATATCTTCCTGCCGCGACTGAAGGGCCACAACCTGATGATTCTCGATTGCGGTTGGTGCGGCGTAATCCCGACGACAGTGATCGATCTGTGCGCCGAGGAGCCGCATTTGATCCGGGAAGGGGCCGGCGAGTGGCCGTGCTAGGGGAGAGGGCCGGGGGCTGAGGAAAGCGGGTACAGCTTCACCTTTCCATACCGGCTCCACCTGGAAGATTAGGGCCTGTGCACTGGTGATGTTGGCGCTGCCGTTCGAAATCCGTCCAATCCAGGCACCGAGTGCAGCGCATGGCCGTTCCATTCGCAAGCCGAGCAACACCGCGTGGGCGGATTTCGGACCAGCATAAGTGTGAACAGGCCCTGGTTCACTGGCCCCGCTTTCCAGGAACCGGGAGCGATCTTCACCGGTCACCGATCACTGATTTGAGGGCCGGGGCTCGGGGCAGACTCCTTTCATCTTGCCCCCCCCGGCGGCGGCCTTGCACCGTCCGGTGGCAAGCCTCATCATGCGCCCCCGATTGCAGGGAGGTATGAGCGAAGAATGGCGAAAGAGGCAACGAAGAAACGACAAGCACGTGCGGAGGCCGCCATGACGCCGTCGGAGAGGCAGGCGGCGATGTCCCTGGCCGGGATCTTCGGTTTGAGGATGCTGGGGCTGTTCTTGATCCTGCCCGTGTTCTCGCCGTATGCCCATGGACTTGCGGGTGCGGCCGAGCATCCGGCCCTGGTGGGGATGGCACTCGGCGCCTACGGCCTGACGCAGGCCCTGTTGCAGATTCCCTTCGGCATGCTCTCGGACAAAATCGGGCGCAAGCCGGTGATCGCCGCCGGAATGTTGCTCTTTGCCGCCGGCAGTGTCATCGCAGCCCTCTCCGATTCCATCACCGGCGTGTTGTTCGGGCGCGTCGTGCAGGGTTCCGGCGCCGTGGCGGCGGCGATCATCGCCCTCGTCGCCGATCTGACCCGCGAGGAGCATCGCACCAAGGCCATGGCCATGATCGGCATGACCATCGGTGTTTCCTTCATGCTCTCGATGGTGCTCGGCCCCGTCTTCGATCGCCTCATTGGCGTCACCGGCATCTTCTGGCTGACGGCGGCCCTGGCCCTGGCCGGCATTCTGTTCCTCTATCTGGTGGTGCCGGATCCGAAGCGCAGCGTCCACCATCGCGATGCGGAGATGACGGCGGGCATGCTGGGGAAGGTGCTGCAAAACGGCGAATTGCTGCGCCTGGATTTCGGTGTCTTTGTGTTGCACGCGGCCCTGACGGCGATGTTTGTCGTGTTGCCCATGGTGCTGATCGATCCCACGCATCCCTTGCTGGCGAAGGCGGATCAGTGGAAGTTGTACCTGCCGGTGATGGCCGGGGCCTTTGCGGTGATGGTGCCCCTGGTGATCGTCGCCGAGTCGAAGCGGCGCATGAAAGAAGTGTTCGTGGCCGCCATCGCCCTGCTGGCGGCGGCCCAGGTGCTCGTGGCCATGGGTGGAGCCTCGCTGCCTCTGATCGTGACGGCGCTGTTCGTCTTCTTCGTCGGCTTCAACACCCTGGAGGCGATTTTGCCCTCACTGATCTCCAAGATCGCACCGGCGGCGGCCAAGGGCACGGCCGTGGGCGTGTACAACACGTGCGAGTTTTTCGGTGCCTTCATCGGCGGCGCCCTGGGCGGTTTTTTGTATCTGCCGGCACGCCACAACGATGCCCAGGCCTTTTTTACGATCGCCGGGCTGTTGCTGCTATGGTTCGTGGTCGCGATCGGCATGAAGCCGCCACGTCACGTCTCCACGCGCATCATCCACGTGGATGCGCGTGATCGTGCCGCCTTGGACGCCCTGCGTCGGCGGCTGCTCGAAATCCGCGGTGTTTTCGAGGTGGAGGTCTTTGCCGACGAGCAAACCGCCTACTGCAAGGTGGACGGCCGGAAACTCGACGAGGATGCATTCCAGGCGGCGCTGGGATCGAAAGACTGAGCCTTTTGTACGCTTGATGCATCGGCGCCGCAGCTGAGGAGAAACCGATTGGACGGTAACCGGGAGGAGGGAAGCATGATCGAAAAGGCCTTTGAGTGGTTTCTGTGGAACACCCGTTTCGTCATCCTGCTTGCGGTCATCGCCTCCGTCATCGGCATGCTGCTGCTGTTCATCCTGGCCGCCGAGAGCATGGTGCTTCTGGCTTGGGATTTTATCCGGATGACCTTCCTCGGAATGGCCTATCCCGATTTCCACGTGGATGCCATCGAAAAGATCATTTCCGCCGTGGATGATTTTCTGCTCGGTACCGTGCTGCTGATCTTCGGTCTCGGACTGTATGAATTGTTCATCAGCAAGCTGGAGATCGCCCATATGGATACGCGCGCCAGCAACATCCTGATGATCACCAACCTCGATGATCTGAAAGACCGCTTGGCCAAGGTGGTGCTGATGATCCTCGTGGTTTCCTTTTTCAAGAACGTTCTGCACGTGAACTTCGACAATCCCTTGAACATCCTCTACATGGGCGCGGGGATTCTGATGGTGTCACTGGCCATCTATTTCTCGCACAAGTCGGGGGCCGGGCACTGATTCCCGAATCCCTCGGGCGGTATTCGGCCTGGGGTGCGGGCGCCGGCGGCACGGAGGCCGCATCACTCAGTCTCCGTTCCCCCGTTCCTTCGCCCGTGAATGAGGCGGAGGCCGGCGGCCGAGACCAGCCAGCTCGCCAGAAAGAGGGCGCACAGGGATAGCACCACGGTGGCGCCGGCGGGCCAGTCGAGTTCGTAGGCGATGAAAAGTCCGCCCAGTGTGCCGCTGATGGCGAACAGCAGGCTGAGGAGCCAGAGGCTGAAGAGCCCCCGTCCCCAGAACCAGGCTGCGGCCGCCGGCAGCACAAGGAGGCCGGTGGTCAGAACGATGCCGGCGAGTTTGACGCACATCACCACGGTCAGTCCCACGACGGCATAGAGATACAGGCGGTAGCCGGTGACCGGCACGCCGTTTGCGGCGGCCGCCGTGCTGTCGAAGGCGATGCTCCACCAGGGGCGGACGGCCCGCACGAGGGAGGCGAGAATGAGGGTCCCTCCCAGCAACAGCCATCGCATATCGGCGGCCGAAACCATCAGAATGTTTCCGAACAGAAGGCCGAACAGATCCACATCGTTCCGGCCGGCGCTGGAGAAGAGGATGATGCCGATGGCCATGGCGCCGGCGAACAGGACGCCGGTGCCGGCATCGCTGTTCAGGCCGCGTTGAAAAGGCGGCAGGGCGAGAAGGAGGGCGACGGCTCCGGCCGTAACCGCCGCCGTGGGCAGAATCGGCCACGACAACGCGATGGCCAGGCCCAGGCCGGCCATCGTGGCATGGGAGACGCCGACGGTCAGAAAGGCCAGGCGGTGGGCCAGGATCATGACCGACATGCTGGAGGCGATCACGGCGATGAGAAGGGCCGGCGGAATGGCCGCGCGCATCACGTCGCTGGCCAGGAAATCAACCATTTTCGTCCCGATCGGTGCAGCCGATGCAGTGCACGTCGTGGGCGACGGCGTGCATGTCACCGCCGTACATGGCCTGCCATACGTCCTCGGGGACCTTGTCGCCGCGCCGGGCATGGTAGTGGATGCGAATGTTCAGACAGGCCATGGAATCCACATAGTTGCTGATGGCGGCGATATCGTGTTCAACCATGATGACGGCCATGCGGTGGCGGTCGCAGCGTTCGCGCAAAAGACGATAGAGACCGGATTGA
>CAZHOU010000077.1:0-7593 GCA_964534165.1 uncultured Zetaproteobacteria bacterium | reverse complement strand
GGTACACGTGACGGTGAGGGAGAGAGAAGCGCGAGAGCGGTGCGATTACGTGATGGAGCTGAAATAGGGTGAGGAGAACAATGGGGATACGACTGGAACGGCCGGGCTATACGGGCACCACGCACGACCAACACCTGAAGGGGCAGGAGCTGTGGGAAAGCGAGAGCCTGGGCGGCATCAAGGAGAACAACCGCCCGGTGCCGGCGCCGATCGCCGTGCTTCTGGCGTTGATCATCACCACGGCCTTCATGCTGACCTTTCCTCTGTGGGGCCAGAGACCGGTCGCCGCCCTGTACGCTGATTATGTCGATCTTTTGGATTCGACCGAGATCCAGCAGGTGCTGAACAACAAGGATCTGACACCGTACCAGGCGGACAAGCAGGCCATGGAGATGATCGAGGATCGTCTGAGTCACTTTCGCTCCAAGTACGCCTTTCAACGCAAGCAGCATCCGCTTACCATGGATCACCTGCGTTACATCGCGCCGCAGATCAAGAAGCTGCGCGACGAAGGCGCGGATCTGGAAGAGTATTCGGTCATCGGCCCGAATATTGTGAAACAGAATTTCGAGGGCAACAAACGGCCGAACGGCACGACCATCCGCAAGCAGCCATGGTGGGATGTCGGCTACACGATCGACGTCTTTTACGTGACCTACTTCTGCATCGCCGTGTTCTTGATGGTCAAGGGCCTGCCGCCGATCACCTGGCAGCCGGACCACAGCAAGGCGCACGACTGATAATCACGAGTTCGAGGAGAGAATACGATGATAGATCTTGATATGCCGACGTTGGCTGGATTTGGTGTGATTCTGATTGCGCTGCTGGGCCCGGTGGGGTACGCCTTTTTTATCGACAAGCATAAAAAGGGTGCGCCCGATCCCAGAACACGCAAGTTCTGAACACATCTCCAGAAGATATACAAGCGGCGCCGAAACGGCGCCGCTTTTTTTTGGATGCCGTGCTGGGTGCACCAAAAAAAGCGCGCCCATCAAGGGCGCGCTGAAGCTGCAGGCCGGCTTTGAGTCTGCTTACCCTTCTCCTTCCTTTCTGTCCAATTCCTCCATGCGATCGACTGCCGGCATGACGGAGAAATAACTCAAGCATACGGCGGCCAGGAAGATGACAAAGGCGATCAAAAAAGTCGTAAGCTGCGAATTAAGGTCCATGAATACCCCCCCTTGTGCTGTTGAACGGGAAATTTAACGCATTCTTCATCGGAGTGCAAACCAATCCCCATGCATCACTTCGCCGCCTTGCCATGACCTGCGCATTGTGATGGAATTGTTTTATGCGGAGATCGATTGCATCCCTTGGCCTGCTGCTGGCGGCCGCTATCGTATCATCCCTTCCGAAAAAAGCGGTGGCCTACGGTATCGACGACCTCGTCGGCCCCCAGTGGCGGGTTGGTATCTTCGCCTTTCTTGTTTTCGGGATGGGCTTGTATGCGTTTGCCGTCATCCTGTACATGCGCAAGGGGCGGGGGAAGCTGAAAAAGGGCGAATTCATCCTGCTGTCGGCGATTCTTCTTGGCGTGGGACTGGGATTGATCGTGTCCTTCGTGCAACTGCTGCAGGGCTACCTGTTGTGATCGCGGGACGATCTTTCCCCCTTGCATCCGGCTTCGCATGCACGATTTGTGCAGGAGGTGGTGATGAGTGAATTTCTCAACAGTCTCGGCGAAGGATGGACCATCTATATCTGGCTGGTCTCTGGCGTATTGATCGTCATTGCAGCCATGATCGGTATGCGATGGGCCTACAAGAACAGGCAGTTTGATGAGGATATCAAATATCTTGTATTTGACGAGAACGACAAGGATCGGATGGATCCGGAAGAGTACAAGAAGAGCCGGGAGGTGCTGGCCGAGCAGATAAAGCTGCGCCAGGAATTTCTGCGCCAGAAAGAGCAGGGGCATCCGGGGGGCAAGGCCTGACCGATGACCCTGAGGCGGGGAGAGAAGGGGATCCTGCTGGCCATCGCCGTGGTTGTGCTGATCTACGGCGCCAGGAGGGTCCTCACCCTGGAACGGCATCCGATCAGCAGCGATCCCGGTATCCCCTTCTATTCCACGGCATCGCCGGAACTGGCAAGGAAGGCCACGGACATCATCCGCCGCGAGGGATGCCGCGACTGCCACACCTTGTGGGCCGTGCGCAACATGATGCGGGCGGTACCGTCGCCGCCTCTGGATGGCATCGGATCCCTGCGCAACGAAGCCTGGCTCTACCGCTACTTTACCTCCCCGAACCCTCAGGCTATCCTGCCCTCGCGGCTGAAGCCGAAGTATCGGATGCCTTCCTACGCCGCGCTTCCCGAACATGAACGCAGAACCCTCGCGGCATACATGGCGAGTTTGAAAGTAAAGGACTGGTACTTGAAGGAGGTCCGAAAGACCGAGTATGAAAAACTCACTGGTCATTCCATGGTGGACACCGGCCAAAATCCTGCGCGGTAGCCTGGCCTTCGGTTTCGGTGCACTGGTGGAACATTACGGTTTGAGGCTGCTGAACGTGCGCATCGAATTGTTCACGGGTCTGTCCTATTTCAGTCTGAAGTGGTTCGCAGGCCTTTTTCTTCTCTCGGCCGCGGTCGGCATCATCGTGGCCTCCATCTATGGCCTCGGCGGGAAGATTCTCGCCTATTTTCCTCCGTTGCCGGTGCTTGGTTTGGATTATTATGCATCCATGCACGCGGCAAAGCTGCCTTCCGGAAGCCATCTGATGCCGCTGGGTTGGTGGGGTTTTTTTGTCATCCTGGCCATTGAATCCTCGGCCATCGGCGGCATGCTCGGTGAGACGATGAACAAGCGCATCTACGGCCGCGATCGTCCTCCGGCGGAAACATAACCATGACCACCCGCGATCAAGGATTGCAATGGCGCGTGGGGAATCTCAGCCCGGCGGGCCGCCGCCGTCGCAAGCGGCTGCTGATGGCGACGCTGGCCACGTGCCTGGCGGGGGCCTTCATCGGCGGAGCCATCCATACGGTTTTTTTGGCTTCCGGCCGGGTCGAGCAAATGCGGGCGCATTCGACCTACGATGCCAACAACATCCACGAGGTGGCCAAACACATCCAGGCCGCCGGCGAATTTGTGGATGCAAGGACACGCGGGAAGACGTCCATGTACAATGTGGCTGCGGCCGAGGCCTTGTTGCGCGACGATCTGTGGCAAAAGCTGGCGCAGGAGGTCCATGTCCCGGCGGGTGATTTCACCATGGGAACGGACCGACCGATGAGCGATGTGCAGGACCAACCAAGCCACCATGTTCAAACACCGGCTTACAGGATTGACAAGTACCCGGTCACCAATGCCCAGTACGCCCTTTTCGTGGCTGAAACCGGCCACAAGGCGCCGGGGCATTGGAAAGGTGGCTCCATACCCAAGGGATTCGAACTGCATCCCGTGGTGATGGTGAGCTGGCGGGATGCACAGGATTACTGCACCTGGGCCGGCAAGCATTTGCCCACCGAGGCTGAGTGGGAGAAGGCCGCCCGAGGGACCGACGGCCGTCGTTGGCCCTGGGGGAACCGCATGGATCCGAGATTGGTGAATACCTACAACAACAATGGTCGCACCACATCCGTCTTTGCTCATCCCGGTGGCGCCAGTCCTTATGGTGTGATGGACATGGCGGGGAACGTGGCCGAATGGGTGCAGGATGATTTCATGCCCTATCCCGGCAGCCATGCCCCGCCCTCCATGTTCATTCCCAAGCATACCGGCACCTACGGGGCCCCGGAGCATTACAAACCCCTGCGCGGCGGCTCTTGGAAGAGCGACCCCTTCTCCACGTCCACCTATCACCGCAACTACACCCTGGCGGAGGATGAGGCGGATTTCATCGGCTTTCGCTGCGCCATCGAGGATGGGCGCCATACCAGTGGAGGGAAAAAACATGCACGGAACCCGTAGGGGGTGGGTCATTCAACCCACCGTCGATCAGGCCATGGCCGGGGCACGGGCCAAATTGTTTTGCTTCGCTCGCAATGACAAGTCGTTGCAAAGCCCCGCAAGGGCCGTGGCAACCCCGGAAATGGCTCCGCCTTCGACGCACCACAACACATTCCATTGTGCACCCCTTGGCCACCGCGCCAGAACGATAGCAGCCGCGTGGCTGGCGGCGTTTCTTTTGTGGCCCGCCGGCGCCAGGGCCGATGTGCTCGGTGAATACAGTTTCCTCCATGTCACCTTCCACTCGGTCTGGCATCTATTCCTTTTTATCTTCGCCCTGGTGATGATCCCTTTCGTGCTGCTGATCGTGACCTTCTGGCGGTTTCGCAATGCGGAACCGGACGAACGTTCCGCCCCTCGTTCCACCCCCCGTGGTTCAATGTCCGGAGACGATGCGGAGAAATGAGCAGGTTTTTTTTTCTCCTGCTCCTGATCGCCTTTCTTCCCGCTGCTGCCATGGCTGCTTCACACCCTGCTGCCGAAGCACCCAACGCCATGCAGCAGGAGTTTCAGGTCCTGCAAGGCTTCAACAAATTGCGCGAATCCGAGACCGGGATTCTGAAGGTTGAGGCCCGGAAAAAACACCGGATCCTGTTTCTGATGGGCGTAGGTCTGCTGTTGGCGATTGTCACGACCATCGGACTCGGGCTGGCCATGGTGCTCGGCGGCAAGCCGGTGTTTTTCTGGCACATGCTCTCGGCTGGTATCAGCCTGACGCTGGCCATTGCTCATGCCGTAACGGCCATTGTCTGGTTCTATCCCTTCTGATGCCCGACATCCGGTTCGCAAGCGGATGGATGGGCGAAGCGATGTTTGTCCCAGAAAGTGCATCATCGAATGCGCCATTGCGAACGGGGTGCAGTCATCTCAAGCCTGTGCAAGAGACAGGAAATGCCGCAACGCTATGCTCCTCGCATGGACCCGATCGGTGTGTCCGATGATGCACATTCTCGTATTCGGATTTCCAAATCAACGTCTGCGATCAGCGAATCGGCGTTCTTTTTCACTGATTGTGTGAGAAATCCGAATGAAAGATCCAACGTGAGATCATGACGGCGGTCGATTCCAGCCAGGGTCCGGACTCATCCATGGAAGACGAGGTGGGGTCTGCACCGGTTCGACCGCTGAACGATACGGGGCAGGGATTGTATACGGGCGCAGAGCCTGTGCCCTTCTGGCCGTTGCTGCTCTATTTTCTTTCGGGGTTCACGGCCCTGGCCTACGAGGTGCTATGGATGCGCCTTGTGTCGACGTTGAGCGGAGCCAGCACGTTCGGTCTGGTGACCACGCTGATCGCCTTTATGTCCGGTCTCGGATTGGGAAGCATCATCGGTGCCCGGCTGCGTTTGTCGCCGCAGAGGTCCCTCCTGCTGTTCGCGGCCCTTGAATCCGGTGTGGCGTTGCTGTCTTTGGTGTTGCCGGATGCAGCGCAGTGGATGGAACGGGGGTTTGAGGCCATGGCCGGAGTCATGGGTTCGGACGGTTGGGTGATTTACCACGTCATCGCCTGCCTCTTGTTGCTTCTGCTGCCGGCGACCGCCTTGGGTCTGACGTTTCCTGCCATGTTGCGGGCCCTGGCAACAACGGATGCCGGGGTCGCACGCATTTACGGCTACAACACCCTGGGCGGCGTCCTGGGAGCCCTGGCACCGATGCTGTTGTTGCCATGGCTGGGATGGGCGGCTGCACTACGAATGATTGCCGGAGTCGGTCTCCTGACTGGTGCCGCCGCCATCGCGATTTCCATGTTGTGGCGGCAGGCGAACGCGGGTACAGGCGAAACCCCAGTCGCTCCCAGGCCCGACAAGCTCGAGATGCTGGCCTATGCCGGTGTCGGCGCGGCCGCCCTGATGCTTGAGGTCGGCTGGACGCGCATCTACGGCGCCGTGTTCATGCGCACCGAGTACATCCTGGCGGTCATTCTGGCCACCGTGTTGTTGGGCATTGCCCTGGGAAGTCTGCTCTCCCGGCGCATGGGCGAGAACGGCATCGACTTGGTGGTCATCCTTGCTGTTCCGGCTTCCCTTTTGCCGCTGGCGTTGCTCCCTCGTATCTCGGCGTGGATGGAAACCTTGCATTTTTCCAGCCTGGACAAAGCACTGGCCGTGCAGGCCTTGGTGACGGCGGCGGTGACCGTACCGGCGACCTTGGCGCTGGGCGCCTGGCTGCCGATCATCTCCCGGCGGCAGGACCGGGAAATTTCAGCGGCATGGTTCTATGGCGCCAACAGCCTGGGTGCGGCCTTGGGAGCTTCCATTGCCGGATGGCTGGTGATACCCCTTTTCGGCAGCAGCGCTGCAGTTTGTGTGGCGGCCTCGTTGTTGGCGCTCTGCGGTTTGTACTGGTGTGCTTACCGGGTTCGCATCCTGTTGTTGCTGGTTCTGCCCGCCGTCGTTCTTCTCTGGACACCTTCCCCCGTGCCGGTGTTGCTACCCCATCAATACGGCGACGCCCGCGAACTCTTTCATCATGAGGACGCAGTTTCGATGACGGACGTGGTAGCCCATGCCGACGGCCGGCGGGTCTTGTTGAATGATCTGCAGCGGTTGGATGCATCCACCGACCCAACGGCCGTGACCGTGCAGCTCAACCAGGGGCGCCTGCCGCTGTTGTTACGGCCGCATGCCAAGCGCGTTCTGTTTCTCGGTCTTGGTACCGGCATCACCGCCGCACCCGCACACCGCCGCAACGGCACATTCCGCTTCGCCGCGAACGCCGAGTCCCTCGCCTTCACCATCGCCAGCCTGGTGGCCATCGCTTTCGAGAACGCGGAGCTGCACCAGGCCGCCCTCGAGAAACAACGCTACGAACGGGAGATCGAGCTCGCCGCCGAGATCCAGCGCGGACTGCTGCCCCGCGAGATCCCCTCCATCCCCGGCTACCGTTTCCTCGGCTTCACCCGCCCCAGCCGCGAGATCGGCGGAGACCTCTACGACATCATCGACCTGGGACAGGGACGCATCGCCGCCGTCGTGGCCGATGTCACCGGCAAGGGCGTCCCCGCCGCCCTCCTCGTCTCCACCCTCCACGCCGGACTCCACCTCCTCGAGGAGGAGCTGCACGACCCCCTCACCGTAGTGCACAAGCTCAACCGACTCATCTGCCACTCCTCCGCCGGAAACAAGTTCATCACCATGGTCCTCTTCGTCCTGGACACCCGCACCCACCGACTCCTGGCAGTCAACGCCGGCCACAACCACCCCGTGATCCTCCTCCCCCACGGCGAGATCCGCCGCATCCCCGCCGGGGGCATCCCCCTCGGGATCCTCGAGCAGATGCGCTACGAGTCCGCGGAGCTCCAGCTACCTCCCGGCGCGCTCGTGCTCGCCTTCACCGACGGGATCTCCGAGACCCGCGATCCCCAGGGCGACGAGTTCGGCGAGCGCCGCCTGATCGAGCTGATCCGCGCGCACCCGCCCGGCGAGGGCGAAACCCTGGCCCAGGAGCTCCTGGGACGCCTCGCCGACTTCCGCGGCTGCGACGCCCAGGAGGACGACATCACCTGCCTGCTGCTCCAGCGGCTTCCCGAGTCATCGGAGCAGGCGCCGGCCGTCCAGGGCCCCCCGGGCTGATCCCCCGGCAGCCCCCGATCCCGCAAGGCCCACGCTCCCGCAGCGTCCACCCACCCTCTTCACCAG
>CAZHOU010000076.1:0-7600 GCA_964534165.1 uncultured Zetaproteobacteria bacterium | reverse complement strand
CTGATTCCAGCTGCGATCAAACCGCCTCCAAGTGGCAATGTCGGATTTTGGGTATTCAGGGGTCAGGGTGGACAATTATGTCAAAACAAATATATGTTTTGCTCATGCAATTGACCCTGTACACAGACTACTCGTTGCGGGTGCTCATTTATCTGGGCACCCATCCCGAGCGCCTGGCCACGATCAGCGAAATCGCCGACGCCTACGGGATTTCCCGCAACCATCTGGTCAAGGTGGTGCATCATCTGGGCCAGGCAGGATATATCCATACCGTACGTGGCAAGTCCGGCGGTATGCGCCTAGAGAAGGCGCCGGAGGAGATTGTCATCGGCCAGTTGGTGCGCAAAACCGAACCCCACATGAATCTGTTGGAATGCTTCGACATGGAGATCAACACTTGTCCGATCGCCACCGCTTGTGCCCTCAAGCGGGCACTCTATCAGGCGAAGCACGCTTTCCTGGACGTACTGGACGATTACACGTTGGCCGATGTTCTTCGGAGCAGCGGCTCCATCGGTTCGGTATTGCACCCAGACCGCGGATAAGGATCTTACGGACTGCGACCGAATTCCGCCGCTCTGAAGATTGGAACCGCTTTGGCCCGGCGATTTCGTACGAGCCGCAGGAAATTCCGGATCTCCCTGCCGCGGAGTGGTCCGGGGAGATCACCGGAGCCATAGAGGCCCCTCTCCAGGTCCAGCAGCCACGATCCCGCTGCTTCCTGCCGCAGTTCCGGATATTTCTCAAGCATTCCCAGGGGTGAGATTCGGGCAGGAAGACCCAGCAATTCCTTTAGAGCGGCAAACTGTTCGGCACTGTTCGATGCCGAATCAAGCCGGCGCCGTGAAATCCGCCGCAAACGCCGGCGTTGCAGGGTCGTGGACCACCGATGCCCGCGCATGAACCAAAGGCCTGCGGTCGTGACCCAGAGCAGGAGCAGGGCCAAGGCCGACCGCCGCCACCAGACGGACACGCCGGCCATGGTTGAAACCGCTGCCTGAGCGGGTGGTGCGGCAGCGCGAAACACTTCCTTTCTCTCGGGTGCCGCCGGGGGTGAGACGGGCAAATGAACGGGCTCGGTCCGCACCCGTAGGATGCGACCGCGCTGGGGATCGAAGAAACGGGTGCGGACGGACGCCAAATCGATGACGCCGGCATGCTGCGGCAGAGCCACCACGCGCCAAAGCACGCGGGAGTGCAGACCCCGATCATCCATGCGTTCGGAAACCACGGGGGCTTCCGGATAGAGTTTCACATCACCGCTCACTTCCATGAAGCGCCCCAAACGCGGCAAGGCAGCCGCAGGCATGCTCTCGCCTTCCAGACGGAGGCTCCAGGTCAGCGGCTCACCGGCGACGACTCGTGCCTCCGAGACTTTTGAAACAAGCGAGAGCCTTCCCACCGGTAAATCCCGTGCCGCGGCCGGTAGCGCCTCAACCTCAATCTTCTGAACGGCGCCTGTGGCGCGCTTGAAACGCACGATGCGTTTTTTCTCGCCGAAGCTCTTCATTCCGGCCGCGATCCTTCGAATGCGGGCAAACTGCACCACCTCGGCCGCAATTCGGGGAGCGTCGATGCGCAGTTCGCCCGCCCGTTGCGGAAACAACAGGTAGGCATAGCTGAGGGTGCGCACGCGGCGGCCGGCGATCACCCTCTCGCCGGCTGCTTTCGAGCGCAGGACTCGCACCTGGAAGCCGGTGAAGCCCGGTGGTGTCAGATGCGGCACGCCGACAAAAGGATCGGTGCTGTAGACAACAAAATCATAACGCACCTGTTGGCGCTGCCACACATGCCGGTTGTTCACGCGGGTTTCGATCCATATGCGGGCATCATCCACTTCACCGCGACGGGCCAACATGCGCACCTGAAAAGGGCGGCTGACAAATGTGCGGCCGCCATGGCGCGCGTGTAAAGCCGGAATTGTCAGTGTACCCGTGTGCTTCGGGCCCAACTGATAGTGTTTTTCGAACCAAGCCCCGGACTTGTGTGTGGGCGACTTGACAATGACATAGAAATCCCTGTCCAGGGGGGTGGTATCGAGCTGAAAATCGCTGTCGCTGCCGCTTAAGCGTACGGACAACTGCAGCGTATGATCCAGGGCGATGGTGTCGTGATCCACGAAAGCGCTCAGTTCCGCGCCTTGGGCCCAGGCGGGCGCAAAAAGAAGCGCCATGAAAAGGAAGCGACGGTACCGCACGCTCACCATGAAGGCCCTCCGGACATGAAGAGACTACGGCTTCCCGGAGCCGCCAAACGGCGGCGCAGAAACAGGCCCACGCCTTCCTTCACCATGCCGAGTTCCCCAATCGCCCGGCGAGCAGCCGCCGCGGCATGGAGGCGCTGACGTCCGGCACCTCTTTCGCGATGCCCCATGGTATGGCGCCGCTGCATTCCCTCCCCTTGCCGCGTTGTATCCTTCCGGCCGGTGTCGCCGCGTTGTTCTCCGCCCTGTCCGGCGGCGCCGCCTTGGCCCGAATGGGTTTGGAACGGCAGCGGCAATTGGGTATTTCTGTGTTCCGCCGGCTTTCTGGTTTCCTTCTGCGACTCCCGGGCGACGTCCCCCTTTCCACCTCCGCCTGGCTGCCCCAGCCGCGGCCACCCGCTCCGGCCGAGCAACGATTCCAGCAGCGCGAGATTGTGCCGCGCCTTGGAATGGTCCGGATTGTATTGCAGGGCCTGACGCCATGCCATGCGGGCTTCATCGAGTTTCCCCTGCGCATAAAGGCTGTTTCCGAGATTGTACCAGATGCTGGCAACCTCCTTGGGACGATCCATGGGAGCGAGATTCAAGGCCTGACGCAAATTTCTTTCGGCCCGGCGCCAGCGATGCAAGTGCAGCAACACCGTTCCGCGGCCAAACAGCCCGCGGCCACTTTTGTCCCAATAAAGAAGGGAGCGGCTGTAATCCCCGGACTTCCAGGCCCTCCAGGCCAGCTGATTCTCGCGCAGAAACCAGCCGGCCGCCACCGGCTGCGGGAAGAAGCTGATCAGGAATGCAGCCAGGAGCAAGAAGCATGCGGCTCTCATGATCTCCACCGCCGCATGCGTTGACGCCACCACCACCCACCCAGCAACATGGCCGGAAGAAGCGCCCAGGCGTAATCCTCGCGCCAGCGGGCACGGGCACGGGCGGCCGTGCGGGTCTGCGTCACCGATTTTCGCAGTTCCTTGTAGAGAGTGCTCCAATCGTCGTCGTCCCACCGCATGCGCACGTACATACCCCCAGCAGCCTGTGTCAAAGCCTTGAGATGGTCCTCCTGCAGCCGGCTTAAGACCGCATGCCCACTGGAATCGTGGACGAATGTGCCGCGCGGAGTGGGGATCAGGCCGCCCTTGCCGGTGCCGATTCCGAGGATGAACAGGGGGATATGTGCCGCTGCCAGATGCCTGGCCGCCGTCAGCGCTTCACCGCGCGGGTAATCCTCGCCATCCGTCAAAAGAACCACAGCCCGGCCACGGCCACGCGCACTGCTCAAGGCCCGGGCGGCCGCTTCCAGTCCGCGCGCGAGGTTGCTACCTTGTGCGGTCACATATTCCGGCGCCAGTTGAGCGGCAAACCGTATCACCGCCCCGTAATCCGTCGTCAGCGGCACGACGGTGAACGCACGCCCGGCGAAGGCGACCAGCGCCACACGATCGCCGTTGAGGCGCTCAAGAAAATCGTGCAATTCCTGCTTCTCTCGAGACAGGCGGTCGGGTTTGACGTCCCGTGCCCACATCGACCGCGAAATATCCATGACCACGGCGATATCCGATCCCTGGCGGGAAATCGTTTCGTTCTCATGGGTCCAGCGCGGTCCGGCCAAAGCCAGAATCACCAGGATCAGCGCCACCCAAGGTAGTCTACCGGACACTTCCTCTTCGATGCCCGCATCTTCACCGCGCAGCACAAGAGGCCACATCCGCGGCTTGATGAAGCGCGTAAGACGCGCCCGCAGGCTGTGAGAGAAGCTCCCCCGGCGGGGGCGGGGCAACAATGCCAGCAACGGCAGCGGCAACAGATACAGCCATAAAGGCTGCCGCCAGTTGAATTGCTGCGCCGCCAGCAAAAGCCATTGATCCAGGCGCTCCAACATCAGGGCAATGCCGCCGTGCCGCGACCGCGGTACCAAGCCACGATGAAGCACACCAAGCCCGCTAGAATAAAGCCGGGATACAGTTCCACGGAGGCGAAATAGACCGTGTGCTTGTCCGTCACGCTTTCCAGACGATCGATTTGCGCGGCGATCCGCGCCAGGGCGGCCGTATCCCCGGCCCGGAAGTAGGCCCCGCCCGTGGTGGCGGAGATGGCCTTGAGTTCGGACTCGTTGAGACTGCCCGAATACTGGACGTAGCGCACGCTCTTCCCCACGGGTGAATGCGCTTCCAGGGTGCGGCTTCCGACCCCGACCGTATAGATGCGGATCCCGAGTGCGCGCGCAAGTCCGGTGGCGTACATGGGTGTTATGGTGCCGGCGTTGTTGCGGCCGTCGGTCAAGAGCACGATGACCTGGCCGCCGCCGGCCTTGCGAACCACGGCGGCCTGATGCAGATGCTTGACAGCCAGGGCAATGGCCGCACCGATGGCGGTACGTTCCCCGACCATCCCCAGGCGGGCTTGCAACAACAGCCGTCGCAACAACTCGTGATCGTAGGTCAGCGGCGCCTGGATATAGGCATCCTCTCCGAAGACGACCATGCCGATGCGGTCCGTGGTCCGCTCGGCAATGAATGGTGACAACACATGTTTGACTGCCTGCAGGCGGTTGATGTGTCGGCCGGCAAGGGAGAAGTCTCGGATCACCATGCTGCCGGACAAGTCGACGACCAGCATGATATCCCGGCCGTGGCGGCTCACCGTCACCTTCCCGTTCACCCATTGCGGCTCCGCCAGCGCAATGCACCCCAGCATCCAGGCCACGGCCACGAGTGCCGGCAACAGGCGCAACCCCGGTAGGGTGGAACCGGAAAAGGCCTGGGCCATCCATCTCGCCGCCGGATGCACCACGGCCTGCAGGGTTCGCTGCCGCCGCACGGGCCACAGCAACCAGGGCAGCAGGAGCAGGCCGGCCAGACCGTACGGGTGCTGAAGGTGGATGTGGGCGATCATCCCATCCATGGTCTTCCCCGCTCATCCTCCAGCGGCAGCCGCATCAGCCAGTTCCTCGCCGTCGCGATCCATCGCTGCCGCAGGGGTTCATCCAATGCATCGTCCGATCCGCCAACCGGCCGGTAACGGCATTCCAGTTCGTGCCAGAAACACCGCCAGGCTTCGGGATCGTCGACGATCCCGGGCACGTCTTCGTAGGGCCAGCCCCGGCCCACCGGACGGGATGGAGCCAGCGCCGCCCGCAGAATTTCATTCAGGCGGAAGGCCGCGTCCCTCCGGTGCAGCGCCGGTCGTCGCTCGAGTTCGGCGAGGGCGGCCAGGGCCTGCAGGCGCAGTGGAATGGGGCGCGGGCGGGTTTGCAGACGGCGGCGCAGCCAGGCGGCGCCGAACCAGGCCAGCATTAGAAAAACGGCCATGGCCAGCAGCCACCATCCAGCCGGTGGCGGCCAAAGGCCCGGCGGTAGCGGTGCATCCGGGGGGGCGATGGGCGGCAGGGAGGTATCCACGTCAGCGCCTCGCCAGGCTTTCCAGGCCGGGTGGATGGATTGCCGGATCGTCCGCGGTGGAGACGGGCACCACCAGCATCCGGGCTTCGGCGGCGCGGCGTTGCACCTCCCGCACATGCGCTTGCCAGCATGCGGCATAGGCCTCGCGGCCGCGGCGGCTGGAAGTGTCGATCAGGATTGGTTCGCCACCATCCGGGGACGCGATCCGCAGGGGGCCGACATCGGGCAGGCTGCACTCGCGCGGATCGAAGAGGCGAACGCCGAGTGTGGGGTGGCGGGCCGCCACCTGCTTGAGGGTGTTCCAGTCTTCGTCCGGCCAGCCGAGGAAATCGGACAGGACGAGCACAAAGCGCCCGGGGGGCACGGAAGCGAGCAGACGGCGCCAGGCCCAGTTTCGCGGTGCACCGCCTGCGCCGGTGGTGGAAAAATAATCGAGCAGGCGCCAGACCGCTCGTCGCGGAAGCAACGGGGGTATTTCCATTCCACCCAGATCTCCACAGATGAGGGTGCCGGCGCGGGCGCCGCGTTCCATAAGGGAAAAGATGAGCCAGGCGGTGACGCGAATGGCCTGGGCCAGCTTGGTGGTCGTCCCGGAGCCGAACAGCATGCCGGGGGAGGCATCCATGATCACCTCGACCGCCTGCTGGCGTTCCTCCCGGTAGACCTTGATGTGCGGTTTCCCGGTGCGTGCCGTCACCCGCCATTCCATGGCGCGCAGATCGTCGCCGGGGGCATACGCACGCACCTCCTCGAATTCGAGTCCGCGACCGAGGAAAGGCGAATACGTGGAGTGAATCAGGCGTTCGCTGCTTCGCCGGGGCCTGAATCTTCCGCCGCATCCGGCTCGGGCTTCCAGCAGCGCGAGCTCCCGGCGGCTGGGCAGGAATTCGCGATGCAGCCGAAGGAGGCGCTCCATGGGGTTAAGGTACGGGGACAACCTCGAGCAGGCGCTGGATCAGGCGGGATTGGGTCCAGCCCGAAGCCGCCCCCTCGAATCCCAGGACCAGCCGGTGTTGCAACACATCCGTAGCCACATCCTGGATGTCATAGGGGCTGACAAAATCCCGGCCGGCAATGGCCGCATGGGCGCGGGCGCAGGCAGCCACGGCAATGGTGGCGCGCGGCGAGGCCCCCAGGGCCACCACACCGGAGAGTTCCGGGTCCACGGCCTCGGGATTGCGTGTGGCGGAAACGAGATCCACGATATAGCCCTTTAGTTCCGGTGCCATGTAAAGATCGCGGATTCGCCGGCGCAACACGAACACATCCTGCGGATGGATCACCGGCGTGATCGGTGATTCCGATTCGTGCTCCTCATGCAGGCGAAGGATGTCCATTTCCTCCTCGCGGCTGGGATAATCGAGACGCAACATCATCAGAAAACGATCCATCTCCGCCTCCGGCAGCGCGAAGGTCCCTTCCTGTTCAACCGGATTCTGCGTGGCGATGACCCAGAACAACTCCGGCAGCGCATAGGTGGTGTTGCCGACGGTCACCTGCCTCTCCTGCATGGCCTCGAGCAGCGCGGACTGCACCTTGGCGGGAGCCCGGTTGATCTCGTCGGTCAAGAGGATGGAATGGAAGATGGGGCCGCGGCGGAACTCGAACGTTGCGGTTTCGGGACGGAAGATCTCGGTGCCGATCAGGTCGGCCGGCAACAGATCGGGCGTGAATTGAATACGGTGAAAATCGGCATCGATGCAGTCGGCGATGGCCCGCACCATCGTCGTTTTGGCCAGGCCCGGGGCCCCTTCAAGCAACAGATGCCCACCGACCAGGAGACCGATCAGCATGTGATCGACGATCTCCTTCTGACCAACGACCCTGCTGCCGATACTCTTCCGCAATTCCGCGAGGACGGCGAGATCGACCGCAGCACCCTCCGGCTGCATGTTCTGCACCTGACCTACCATGAAATTGAACGCTAGCAGCCCCACACCGGGAGTGGAAGCCATGTTTCCTCTTCTTGCCAATCCCCCTTGCTTGTTCGCCCGCATGCCGCCGC
>CAZHOU010000075.1:0-7614 GCA_964534165.1 uncultured Zetaproteobacteria bacterium | reverse complement strand
GTCTGTTGCTGATCATTGCCTATTCCGCCAATCTAGGTGGCATGGGCACGCCCGTGGGCACGGCGCCCAATCTTGTTTTCCTGGCCACCATGCATACCTACGCCCCGGCCCATTCGCTCACCTTCCTGCAATGGATGCTGGTCGGCGTACCGGTCGTGGTGGCGGGTCTCGCCGTCCTTTTCCTGGTGCTGGGCCGGGACCTGGCCCGCGTCCCCTGGCGGGGGACAGGCGCCGATGCCCTGGAGGCGGAACGCAAGGCACTCGGCCCGATGCATCGGGGTGAGAAGATCGTCGCCTGGGTGCTGTCCTTGACCGCCGTGGCCTGGATGAGTCGCAAGGGCATTCAGAGCGAAAGTATCTCCATTCCCGGCTGGGGTGGTTTGTTGCCGTATCGCGGTGTCGACGACGGCACTGTCGCCATGTGCGGTGCGGCCTGGCTGTTTCTCTTGCCTGGGGAGAGGGGCCTTCCCGTCCTCGACGGCCGCGCCTTTCTCAAGTTGCCCTGGGATATTGTGCTGCTGCTCGGCGGCGGTTTTGCTCTCGCCTTCGGCATGCAGCATGCCGGCGCTTCTGCCTGGCTGGGAAAGCAACTCGACTTCCTGTCACTCCTTCCCATGCCGCTGATGATGCTGGCCCTTGCCCTGTTCATGAGCTTCCTGACGGAGATCACCAGCAACACGGCCGTCACCCAGATCATGCTGCCGATCCTCGCCGCGGTGGCCATCGGCAACCATCTGGACCCGATGCTGATTCTGCTTCCGGCCGTGCTATCGGCCTCTTGCGCCTTCATGCTGCCGGTGGCCACACCGCCCAACGCCATCGTTTTCGGCACACACCTGGTGCCGATGTCCCGCATGGTGGCGGCCGGGATCCGCCTGAATCTGATCATGGCTGTTGTGGTCACGGCCATGGTCCTGTTGCTGCGACCCCTCCTGCCCTGACCATTCCATGCTCATCAACACCGCATCCTCGTGCGCAGCACTCGGGCCACCGGGCGAGTAGTACGCGGGCCGGCGGCCGCAGACGCGAAAACCAAGACGGGCGTACAGAGCCTGCGCCGCCGCATTCGAGGCGCGCACTTCCAACCCGACACGCCGCTTGCCGGCGGCCCGCTTGGCTGCCAGCACACATTGCAGCAGCCTCGTCGCCAGTCCCCGCCGGCGGCAGGCCGGGGCCACGGCGATTTGCATGATGTGCACTTCATCCGCAACATCGCGGCCCAGATAGTAGGCCGCCAAATCCCCGCTGGTTGAATACCAGACATACAGATCGAACCCCTGATGCAGGGCCGCGGTCAGGGCCCGCATGGACCATGCCTCCGTGAAGGCGATGCGGTTGAGCGCATACACAGCGGGAATATCCTTGACGGTCGCCGGCCGCAGGGCCTGCAGATCCATGCCTGGAGGCTCCTAAACCGGATTTTTCATGGGATCGCGCCTGCCTGCCGCGACTGCGGCGCAGGCAGGGATGGATGGCGCGGGATGCAAAGTGTCATGCTGCAAAAGCACATCGGTTTCGATGCAACTCCTTCATGGATTTCGCCATTTCAAATCCCTGCGCATAATTATTCATGAAAATCCGGGCTAAGCGGCGGCTGCCGCGACCTGTTCGCGCCATTCGCAACCTTCATCCACGCACACATGCTCCACACCGTGACGCTTGCTCATCTTTTCAACGACGAACGGGGCGCCGCAGCGGGGACAGGGGCGGGCCACCGGCTTGTTCCAGAGCGCCTTCTTGCATTTTGGATAGGCTGAACAGGAATAGAATACCTTGCCGCGCCGGGATTTCTTCTCCACAAACGTACCTTCGCCGCAGGCGGGACAAGGCACGCCCGTATCCTTCGGTATTTCCAATGGCTGCACGTTTCGGCATTTGGGATACGCGGAACAACCGAGAAATTTGCCGTAGCGGCCCTGTTTGATCACCATCGGCGCCCCGCATTTGTCGCAAGTTCGGTCCGTGGGTTCGGGTTCCGGTGCCGGCGTCTCCCTGTCCCCGAGCGGCCTGGCCACCTTGCACTCGGGGTAGCCGCTGCAAGCCAGGAATTTGCCGTAGCGCCCGAACTTGATCACCATCGGTCGTCCGCATTCCGGGCACACTTCGTCGGTCTCCTCCGCCGGGCGCTCGCTCTCCATGGCCTTGTCGACATCGGCCTTGAATGGCTCCCAAAAGCGACGCAGCACCGGTTTCCATTCCGTCTCGCCGCGGGCGATGGCATCGAGTTTGTCCTCAACCGTGGCCGTGAAATTCGTGTCCACGATGTCGCTGAAGTGCTGGACCAGGTAGCGGTTGACCCATTCCCCGATCTCGGTCGGTACGAAGCGTTTTTTCTCCATCGTCACGTACTTGCGTTCCCGCAGGACATTGAGAATCGTGGCGTAGGTGGAGGGGCGTCCGATCCCATGCGCCTCCAGTTCCTTGACCAGGCTGGCCTCGGTGAAGCGTGGCTTGGGCTCGGTGAAATGTTGCCTGGCCTCTACGTCCATCACTTCAACAACGGTTCCCGCTGCGAGAGGCGGCAGGAGCCTGCCGGCCTCCTTCTTCTCGGGCTCGTCGTGGCTTTCGGTGTAAAGCTTTCGAAAGCCGGGAAAGATCAGGGTCGAGCCGGTGGCCCGCAAGGTGAGTTCACCGGAGACAAGATCGGCGCGGACCTGTTCGAGAACGGCCGCCGCCATCTGGGAGGCCAGGGCGCGTTTCCAGATCAGGGCATAGAGTTTCCACATGTCCGCATCGAGCATTCGGCGCAGGCTTTCGGGCGTGCGCGCGACCGAGGTGGGCCGGATGGCCTCATGCGCCTCCTGGGCGCTCTTGCTTTTGGTCTTGAAGCGGCGAGGTGCGGGGGGAAGGTATTCGCCCCCGAAGCTGTCGCGGATGTATTTTCGCATCTCGCCGATGGCTTCCTCGGCCAGGGCGATGGAGTCGGTGCGCATGTAGGTGATCAACCCCACCGGGCCTTCTCCCACATCCACGCCCTCATAAAGCCTTTGGGCGACCTGCATGGTCTTGCGGGCCGTGAACCCAAGCTTGCGTGCCGCCTCCATCTGCAGCGTCGAGGTAATGAAGGGTGGCGGCGGCTGTTGCCGGACCTGCTTTTTCTGCACGGACTCCACGCGGAAAGAGGCCTGGCGCACCTTCTGTTCCCAGACCCTGGCCTCTTTTGCATCGGTGATGGCGAACTTGGAAAGCTTTCGCCCAGCCACGGCATACAGCTGCGCTGGAAATGCGGCATCGGTGGCGCTGCAGGTGGCTTCGATGGTCCAGTATTCTCTTGGCTTGAAGTCACGGATGTGCTGTTCGCGCTCGCAGATCAGGCGCAGGGCCACGGATTGGACGCGCCCGGCGGAAAGGCGGCTGCGGATTTTCTTCCACAACAGCGGCGAGAGCGTGAAGCCCACGAGATAATCGAGGGCGCTGCGCGCCTGCTGGGCGTGAACCAGCCTCAGGTTCACCTGGCCGGGATGAGCGAGGGCTTCCGAGATCGCCTTGCGGGTGATTTCGTTGAAGGTGATCCGCAATACGCGCTTCCCCTTCAAGGCCCCGCGCCGGCGCATTTCCTCCTCGATGTGCCAGGCGATGGCCTCGCCTTCGCGGTCCAGATCGCTGGCCAGGATCAGGGTGTCGGCGTTCCTCAAGGCCTTCTCGATCGCATCGAGGTGTTTTTTCTTATCGGGGATCACCTGGTAGTGGAGGGCGAAATCGTGTTCGGGATCGACGGAGCCGTCCTTCTTGGGAAAGGCGTACACATGCCCGTAGGAGGCGAGAACCTTGTAACCCTTGCCAAGATATTTTTCGATGGTCTTGGCCTTGGCCGGCGATTCCACGACGACAACAGCTTTCATGTAGCGGTACCTCTTTTGAACCCTTCTGTGATTTGGTTGCGAAATTCCATTCCGGGCAAGGCCGCGGCCCTGCAACGGTGCCCTCTCAGGCACCTCCGTTTTTCAACGCATAGCGCCCCCCGGGAAGGCGTTCAACCACCCCGAGCAGTTCGAGGCCGAGCAAGATGGGGGAAAGTTCGGAAACGGTCAAGCCACAGGATGCAGCCAAAGCATCCGTGTGCAGGACCTCCTGCGCCAGTGCCTGCATGATCCTCGCTTCGTTTTCACTGGTGGCCGAATGGGCCGCCTTTCCCGTTCCTTCTCCAGTCGCCGCCTGCCAGCCCAGCGTCCGCAACACGTCCTGCGTCGACTCTACCAGCTGGGCGCCGTCACGAATGAGTTGATGGCAGCCGCCGTGGCGGCCTCCCAGGACAGGACCGGGGACAGCCAGGACCTCGCGGCCGCACTCCGCCGCCAGGCGCGCTGTAATCAGGGATCCGGATTTGATGCCCGCCTCGACGACCAGAACGGCGGCGGCAAGACCGGCGATGATCCGGTTGCGGCGTGGAAAATTCCCCGGAAAAGGCTCGGTCGAGGGCAGGAACTCGCTGATTGCACAGCCGTGGGCGGCAATGGCATCCAGCAGCCGCATCTGTTCCGGTGCCAGCGGAAAGGCCAGACCGCACCCCAGAACGGCGAGGGTGGGTGCATCCCCCTCCATGGCCCCGCGGTGGGCTGCCGCATCGATTCCGTAGGCCATGCCGCTGACGATTCCGATCTCGCGCTTGGAGAAAGCGCGGCACCAGCGACGGGCCAGGAGCCGGCCCTCGTGGCTGCTGCGTCGGGAGCCGACCACGGCCAGCAGGCGGGGAAAGCGCAGAGCCTCGGCGTCACCTTTGATAAACAACACCAATGGAGCATCCTCGAGCGCGCGCAATTGCGGTGGGTAGAGTTCATCGTCCAGGCTTACCAGTTGCAGGCCGGCTTGCTCGCATTCGCAGGCCACCCGTCGCGCCTGTTCCGGCTGCACTGCGGCGAGTGCCCGTGCAAGTCGGGGACCCACGCCCTCGATTTTTGTCCATGCCTCCGGGCCGGAACCCCAGAGACGGGTCACCGAGCCGCACACGGCCGCCAATTCCCGTCCGATGCGCGGCCCGATGCCGGGGACCAGGCTTAAGCGCAGCCAGGCGAAGGTGGGGTCGCTAACCGCAGGTGAATGCAATACGCGGATTCCATGAAGCGAAAATCACGATCCGTCCGGATTGCGAACGAGGTCTCCCAGGTGGATGGCGGCCGTGGATTCCACGATCAGGGCAATGGAGACATCCTGTTGCGGCGTAAGCACCATGATCCTGCCGATGCGTCCGGGTGGCAACCGCACCATCTTGCCGTCGATGTCCCGCACGACCCGTCCTGCTCTGTAGACCGCCAGCATGCAGCCGCTCTTCAGGCCCTGTTTTCGCCCCAGATCGATGCCGATCACCTGGTTTTGGGCCGCTTCGGCGGCATCGTCGCGGATGTACAAAACACGTCCATGCAACGGCCGTTGCGGATGCCGGGGCTCGATACGTGCGGGGATATCCCGTGCCGGAAGCAACACGTCCCCGGGGCCGATTTCCTGGAAGGAACGAAGGATGCGGCCACGTCCGAGATTTCCGTGCAGCGACAGAATCTCGATCCGCCCCAGATGCCGGATCAACAGGCCAAGGCTGCGTTTGCCGCTCGCGGCCCGAATCGGGCCGTCGGGGCGAAAGACATCGAATTTCTGTCCCACCTGTACCGGCTTCGTGAACCGGAGGTGGACTTGATCGTAGGCGCCGTAATGCAGGCGATCGTCACTACCGGCCAGCACATGGCCGACCCCCCCGGGTGCGGTAACGGCAATGAAATCCCTGCGGTGGAGGGCCTGGAGTGCGGTTCGGGGCGCCGGCGGAGGTTGCAGGCGCTGGACGGGTTCCGTCCGCACGGTCGGATGCACCTTGACGACCGGCAAGGGTGCATGTGCCGTGGCGGCGAAGGCGCCGGCAGCGAAGACGACAATCAGTGCCGGCAAGCCCGCCCAAGCCGGCAAGTGTTTGTACAAGTGTTCGCTCCTCATCGCTGGCAATCCTCCGGCCGTTCGCCGACCCGGTCCTCGGTGCCGGCCAACATGCGTCGAATATTGTCGTGATGGCGAGCGAACATCAAAAGGCAGAAAAGCAAGGTGGCTCCCTTGCAGGCGCCCGGGGCATGCAGCGCCCAGGCAGAGAGGGGCAGACTGAAGCCCGCCAAAATCGAGGCCAGGGCCACAAAGCGCCACACGGCCAGGGCGAGCAGCCACACGGCCAATGCGATCAGTGCAATCCAGGGCTGCCAGGCCAGCATCACACCAAACATCGTAGCCACGCCCTTGCCGCCGCGGAAGCGCAGATACACCGGAAAGATGTGCCCGAGAAAGGCGGCCACGGCCGTAAACCCCACCACGGTTTCACCGACGCTGTGATGAACGGCCCAGGAAACGGGAAGCGCGCCCTTACCGACATCGGCGACCAGGGTCAAAATGCCAATACCCCGGCCGCCGGTACGCAGCACGTTCGTGGCGCCGATGTTTCCACTGCCGTGGCGCCTTGGATCCTTGCCGGCAAACCAACGCGTAAACAGCAGCCCGAACGGGATACCTCCCAGCAGATAGGCGGCGCCCACCAGGATGGCGTCGCCGCCGTTCAATCGGATCTCCAACGCGCGAACCAGTAGCGTTTCCGCTCTTCGTTCAAGCGTGATTGCCAGCGCCAGGGACGGCCGCCCGGCAGATAGGTCGGAAGAATGTCCTCCAAGGCTGCGGCATGTCCGAATTCGGGCGGGAAGGGGGGATCTCCTTCCACCACATTGTCCCGCTGCAACAGCAACAACTGGTCCGGTGTCAGGGGGGGGCGCGGCAAAAATTGCAACACGAAAGCAAGCATGCGGGCGAGGGGCCGCGGGACGGGAATCAGCAACCGCCTTCTACCCAGCACCTTCAACATGTACTCCAGGAGTTCCCGGAAGCTGTAGGTCTTCGGCCCCCCGAGTTCAAAGATCCGACCCCGAACACGGCGGTTGCCGACCGACATGACAAAGGCTCGCGCCACATCCTCGACCCAGACAGGCTGGAAACGGGCATCCCCCTCGATCAGCGGCACAAACGGAAGCGTGGTGCTCATGCGTTTGAATTTGTTGAAAAAGGAGTCACCGTCGCCGTAGATGATCGAGGGTCGGAAGATCGCCCAGTTCAAACCCGATCGGCGAACGTGTTCCTCGGCCGCTGCCTTGGTGCGGGCATAGATGCTGGGCGAATCCGGGCTCGCGCCCAGCGCGCTCATGTGCAGGTACTGCGCGACTCCGGCCTGCCGACAGGCCGCCAGTACATGCTCGGTACCGTGCACGTGCACGGCCTCAAAGGTGTAGCTCCCCTTTTCGAACAGGATGCCGACCAGATTGATCACGCAATCCGCATCCCCGATCGCCTCCTCCAGATGCCGTCCCGTGGCAATGTCCGCACGCGCCAGCCGGGCGCCTTCGACCAGCAATGCACGCGCACGTTGCGGATGCCGGCAGGCCACCGTGACGGTGTGTCCGTGCGCGATGGCGTTGCGGGTGATCGCCCTGCCGACGACACCGCTGCCACCGAAGATACAGATTGTCTTGGCCATGCCGCCTCCCCTTGTCGCCGTAGTGCAAAAAACCGTCCTGGCCACCGTGCGAACCCCCTGGCAAAGCCTGAGACATACGACAAAAACAGGAGCGCGCACAAGCTCCAAGCACAAGGCGCGTGCCG
>CAZHOU010000074.1:0-7636 GCA_964534165.1 uncultured Zetaproteobacteria bacterium | reverse complement strand
GTGTTGAGGAGAGGCAGCGGCAGGGCGAGGCCGAAACCGACGATGCGGTCATGGGTATCACGGCCGGTGTAGACGCTGACCGTGGGGTCGGGAATGCGATTCAAGGCCGCCAGGCGTTCCTCGTCCGCTCGTGCCTCGGCGGTGGCGTGGACGGCGCGCAGGTCGGGGCGCAAGGTGAGGGCTCGTTTCACGGCCTCTTGGACTTGCGGCGGCCGCCACTTGGGATCCAGCTCCGGCAGGTGGATGGAAAGCCTTCTGCTCCGTGCGGGGGGCAGTCCGAGGGCATCGGCCCATTCCCGCTCCGCCGCAATGCGCGCTTCCCTCGCCGCGGCCGTCCGCGAGATCGCCTGCGCAAGCGTCGCGCGGGCGAGACTCACGTCGAGCAGGCTTTTCTCGCCGGTACGGAAGCCGAGCTTCACGGCCGCGAGCAGCCGCCACATGATCCGCTCCTGATGCTCGTGTACGGCTTCGGTCCTGCGGAGGTAGAACAACCTCACCGTCGCCCGCGCCGCCGCAAGCATTTGTCGCCGGCGCACGTCTGCGGTGGTATCCCGGGCGGCCTCGAGGACTGCTTCCGCGGCCTTCCGTCTGTATGTACGCTTGCCGGGAATCTCGATTCCTTGCGACAGCGTCAAGACGTAATCGTGCGTAACCCCACTTCCGTCCGCGAGTCTGCGACGTTGGGGCGTGATCTCGACGATCGGATTGTGGGCATAGGCCCCCTGTTCCTTAAGCCGGCCTCGGGCGGCCGCAACCGCTTGCTTTGCCATCTGCACCCTTGGATGTGCCTTGCCGGCCAGGCGCATGGCTTGAGCCAGCGTGAGATCTTCGGCATGAACGACCGGCACCACCAAAAGCGGCACCGCAACCATCATGATGGAAAATTTTTGCACGGTTTCCCCCTGAAATCGGATTGGACTGTCGTGGTGAGGCGAGAACCGGCGCGAGCGGACTCAAAAGCCAATGACCGCAACAACCGTTACGACGCATGCCGTTGCGGAACGCTTGCAGGCCGCCGCACGCGGCGGCACCGATTCTCAGCCGTGCAGGGTTTTCGGGGGGTGTTCTATCCGGTGAAAAGAACGTGCGAGGTAGAGGGATTGATGCGAGTGAATGGGCCGCTGCGGAAGTGTGCAGGCGCCCAACTCGAAGACTTCCTGTTCCATGAAGATGTGTGAGGCGTGGATCTGGCAGTTACGATCCATCAAGCCGTGCCCCAATGGCATCTTCCCCGCATCCTGTTGGGCCACCGTTTCCGGCGCTGTCTGTGTCTGCAGATGGTCCACATGGATATGGATGCCGCAGGTGAAGATGGATGCCTGCAGGGCCAAAAACGCAATCAACGCCAACGCCCGCATGTGGCGAGTGTAGGGATGCGTGAGTGTGGCTGCAAGCCACGGACGTTGACGTTCACGGTGAAGCTTGGCCGTTGCGTTTCTTTTTTTTCACTGGCCTGCAACTTGAGGGCCGCATATCGGGATCGGGCAGCGCCATCCAGAGGGCACCCTTGCTCTTTGGCCCACTGCAGAAGGGCTTCCGTATCAACAACAACCTTCTTAACGGTCAAGCCCCGCCGCCCGAAATCGGCCAACGCCTCTTTTGCCTTTTCCTCCCACTCCTCGAAGGTATCTTCGATATGCTCAGAATCGGCGGCAATCTCCTTCAGCCGTTCCCACTAATCCCTTTTGTACCAGCAAAAAGCGTAGCGTATTCTTTTATCCGACATGGCTGCTCCTGAAATGCCTTCCTGAGTCGAATTGATTTCAACGATGCTTCAAGGAAATTCGGCTTCCCCTTGATTCCTTTGTCTGTGGTAACGGGACTTTCCTGCTTGATACGCTATCCATGCATTGAATCGCTTTGGTTGCGGCGGCATTTATGTACAAGTTAAACGCCCGGCCAAGCCGGCATCCTTTCAAGCCCGATGCGCAAAACAGATCCAACCCTTCCTCAACCAGAAACTGTATGGCAGGTAGCCATCACATCGCATCGCTTGCGAACAGCGGAACTTGGCATGCTTTGGCAGCTCGACGCAGGCCGGCATCCAGCGTGGCGATAGGCAAGCCGCTGCGCATGGCTAGATCCAGATAGGAGGCGTCGTAGGTGGAGAGGCGATGTTCACGGGCCAACATCAGGATCTCACCCAGGGCACGCTGAGGAACCTCCTGCTCGACGGTCAGCGGCAATTCATCCAACAAGGCGACAAAACGCGCACTATCGGCCTCGCTCAGGCGGTTGTGCCGCTCCGCCACAAGCAGCACGTTGCCCACCTCCAACGGCCAGATGGCCGGCACAAGCGCTTCGGTAGAAGCCAGACGATCGAGAATGGCATCGGCGTATGCACTTGCCTCGTCGGCAAAGCACCAAGCCATCACGATGGAATTGTCGACGACAAACTGCTTGACCACCTAGCGACGCCCTGCCTCGATCATATCGCGAAGGCTCAGACCATTGAGCCGGTGCCGCTTGCGGAACGCCTTAAGCTTTGCGATCACCACACGGGGGTCGGCCTTTCTTGCATGTCCCACGGGTTGCAGCACCGCGACAGATGTACCGTGTTTGGTGATGGTGATGCGCTCGCCCTTGGCGACGCGCTCCAATAGCTTGGGTAGATGTGTTTTTGCCTCGTATGCGCCAACGGTGCCCACGGCAGCCTCCTTAAATAGACTAGTTACAGACTAGTCTTTAGCTGGCCCTCACGTCAATGCCCCGTGTCTGAAGTTGTTTTATGCATTTCGTGCAGACTTTCGATTCGCTGTTGCGTTTCTTTTTTTCGCTGGCCTGCAACTTGAGGGCCGCATATCGGGATCGGGCAGCGCCATCCAGAGGGCACCCTTGCTCTTTGGCCCGGTGAGTTGCTCCGGGTTTATCGGAGGCCAAACCGGAAATTGCATGCAGGATTCGGAAATCGGGGACGTGATGGCGAAGCGGAACGGCCATTTGGGCGCAGGAACACAGTCGCCGCTAACGGACCGCCTGCAAGGTCGGCCGGGCCAGAAACCGAACAGGTCAAACCACAACCCCGAGCAAGAAAAGATAGATCAGGGTTGGATGGGGCAAGGATGGCGTCGGTAACAGGCCTTGGAATGGCGGGATCACGGTGGCATCCCATGGGCCGCCCCTCCTCAAGTTTGGCATCGACGGGCACTTGCACATACACTGGAGGCATGGGTTTCACCGAAACCGCGTTGTTGCTGTTGTTCGTCATCGATCCCTTCGGCAGCCTGCCGGTGGTGGTGGCCGTGCTGGCGCGTCTGACACCCGCGGACTACCGTCGCGCGGTCAGCCGCGAGGTGGCCATCGCCTTCGCGGTCTTGGTCTTCTTCGCCCTTGCCGGCGAGCGTTTTCTTTCCTGGTTGGGAATCGAGCAGCCCTCCCTGCAGGTGGCCGGCGGCATCGTGCTCTTCCTGATCTCGCTGGACATGATCTTTGCCTCGGGACGCGGACCCTTCACCGCCGACGCACCGCACCGAACCGACCCGATCGTGGTGCCGATCGCCATGCCGCTGATCGCCGGCCCATCCGCGATCACCCTCGTGCTTCTGCTGGCCGGTGGCGGTCCCGGACATCGATGGCAACTCCTGGCGGTTCTGGCCGCCGTCCTGGCACTGACATGGATCATTCTTCTGTTCGGGCGCCGGCTCGCACACCTGCTCGGGGCGCGCGGCATGCGTGCCCTGGTCACCTTGAGCGGAATGCTGCTGTGCCTACTGGCCGTGAACATGGCCCTGGTGGGCTTCCGAACCTTCTGGCGCCTTGGTTAGCCCGAAAATGGGTCTTGGGATGAAACCATCGCTTGCGCTCCATGTCAGGCGGGCGAGGGGAAGATCGCTGCGTTTCGTGGCGCCCGGCATGCCCGACCGCCCCGGACACTGCTCGTCCGAGGTCCCGATGTTGTGTGTGGCCTGCATGCATCGAATCCGCAGACGTATCCGTTTGCGCTCTTGCAGTATCCCGGGAGCCATCGATCGCTTTTGTACGCAACGTTCCTCGATGCATGCGACCATCTCAAACGCCGCCGGATTCTTGGAATCAAGGCAGAGGCATGATATGCGGTCCTTTTCGAATTTCGCGGACAGGGAATGGACACCATGATGCCGGTACAAGTCTGATGGCGAGTTGGATGGAAATCGTGTTGCGGCAGGTGATTCTTTACTCCCTGCCGGTGGCCATCACCTTGACGCTCTTGCAGCTCCAGGACGGGGAAGAAAAACCTCAACGCGGCTTCGACTGGGGAGGTTTTTTGATCCCCATGGCCACGGCCATCGCCTTTCACCGCGCCGTCATCGTGGCGCTGCCACGGCCGGGAAGGGAGGGCATCCGTCCGGCGATCATGCGCATGTTCATGCATGGCGTTCTGGCCGTCCTCGGCTGGATGCTCTTCACGCTGAACCTCCGCTACATGGGGTCGGCCGGCACTCCTTCCCTGTGGCATTGGTGGATCAAGGTCTTCATGTTCTTCAATTTGTGCATGACCGTCATGCACATTCTACCGCTACCCGGCATGCTGGTGGGTGAATGTTTGTTGCGAATGCGTCCGCTCGCAAGCCGACGCAGGCCGTTTTACGCCCACTGGCCATGGCTCGTCGGCGCCATCGCCGCCAGCCCTCTCCTTGATCTCCTTCCGGGCCGGCTTCTCATCTTCCCGATCTACGATCAAATCTCCCGCCTTGCCGTCAAATTGGCGGGTTACCCGGAAATCGCGTGGTGAGAGGATGCAAGGGCGTGGAAAGCGGTCTGTGCGGCCATCGCCGGCTTTAAGCAAGCTGAAAATGCGGCAATTTATTCCTTCGGATTGAGCGGATCGCCGCAACGAAAGGGGCCCCGGATGGCCAGGGCGATCCCCCCGAGAATCGCCACGGAAACAAGGGCCAGACGCCATGTCAGCGGTTCGCCGAGGAAGAGGATGCCACCGATCGCGGCGATCACAGGTACGCTGAGCTGCACCGTTGCGGCGGTGCTGGCTTTCATCGCCGGCAAAGCCGCATACCATGCGGCGTAGCCGCCACCCGAGGCCAAGGCGCCCGAAGCCACCGCGTACCAGAAACCGTTGATATCGATCGAAAGGCCTTCAGTCATCCATGCGGCCGCGCCGAGAAGAATCGCAATCGGAACGGAGCGCACGAAATTGCCCGCGGTCACTCGGATGGGATGGCTCATCCCCCGCCCACGCAGGGAATAGATTCCCCATGCGCTTCCCGCCGCCAGCATCAGCGCGGTAGCGTACAAGGGCGGAGACGCAAGACCCGGTAGCGCCAGAACGACAAGGCCCCCAAGGGCGAGGAGAAGCCCCGTGACCTGCCTTTTCCGCAATCGTTCCCCGTGCCAAATGCCGTAACCGATCATTGTCGCTTCAACGGCGGCGAAGAGAATCAGCGTCCCGGTCGCCGCCGTCAGGCTGACATAGGCATAAGAAAATCCGGCCGCATAGACAAACAGCGCCGCGGCCGAAACCCAATTGCCATTTTCGGACTCCCTGCGTTGGGGACGAGCCAGAAACAGGAGGGCCATCGCTCCCGCAAGCAGTCGTAACAGCGTGAAGCTGAATGCATCAATCGCTGTATGCTTGAGTGCGGCACGGCATAGCAAAGAATTACCCGCAAATGCAACCATGGCGAGCGAGATCAGGGCGATGGCGCGTGCCGGCGACAACGCCAACCTTCTTTGTTCGAACCGCAGCCGTCGCGGAACAGATTTCAACATGCTCACCGGTGACACTTCCCTTAGTTGCGGGAAGTCAGAAAATAATTACAGGAAGCAGGGTCTGCGGGGTATCGACCCGGCCTTTCGATGGCCTCTCCGGCTTATCCAACTGCAGCATGAAGTTTTCAGACGAGCGCCATCACTCATGCTCTTTGTCCCCGCCTGTGGATTGTTCGCGACCCGATCCGGATCGCCGCTTCAGTTCCTCGACAAGGGCATCGATGAATCCACGCTGCCCCTTCACGATCTTTTTTCTCGCTTCCTCGACATCAAACCACGCGGCCCGATCGATCTCCGGGTATGCCCGGATTACCCCCGAGTGCGGCGGCCACTCCAGGGTGAAGGTGTTGCTCTTGACCTTCGTGACATCCAAATCCCCCTCCAGGGCCCAGACGTGAATGATCTTGCCACTGGGTTGCCGCAAGGCCCCGAGGGCCATGAAATCGCCGTCGACCTCAAAACCCGTTTCCTCCCGGAACTCGCGTTTTGCCGCCGCCAAGGGGTCTTCCTTCGCGGTCACCAGGCCTTTCGGGATGGACCATGCGCCCGCATCCTTCCGGGCCCAAAACGGTCCCCCGGGATGGACGAGCATCACCTCCAGGTTCCCATCCCTGAAACGAAACAGAAGGATGCCGGCGCTATGAACGCGCATGAAAAAAACCCTCGCATCGCACGACCCCAACCTCCGTCACGGGCGCTTGCGCGCTCAAACCCAGCGTCACATCGTGATTCGAGCACATCACGCCACCGCCCCGATTGGACCATGGGGCTTGCACGGATGATAGGATCTTTCTTGTTTTTTGCATCCGAACGCGCTGGGATCGGGGAATGGGGGTGCAGATGAGGTGGACCGGAATCCGGCTGTCGGAGGTGCAACGGCTGCCATGAGAAAAGTATGAACATCCTGGCCGGCATTCATGCCGTCCGCCATGCGCTGATGGCGGGTGCAGCGTTGGATGAGGTGTTTATTGAGAAGGGAAAACGCAACCCACGGTTGAACGAGCTGATGCGCCTGGCCAAGGCTGCCGGCGTTCGTGTCTCCTTCGTCCCCAGGGAAGTGCTGACACGGATGGCAGGGGGCGTGCCGCATCAGGGTACGGTGGCCAGGATGGCCGGGGGAGTCGCATCCCATCCTTCCTCGCTGGAGGCCTGGCTTAACGGGCTCGATATGGATGCCGCACCCCTGGTTCTCATCCTCGACGGCGTCACCGATCCGCACAATCTCGGGGCCTGCATACGCACGGCCGCGGCTGCCGGCTGCGCTGGCGTGGTGCTGCCGAAACGCCGTTCGGCCGATATTCACTCGCCGGTGGTTGCGAAGGCGGCCTGCGGGGCCCTGTCCCGTCTGCCGCTGCTTATCGTCCCCAACCTGCAAAGGGCCCTCCGGGAAATGCAGGAAAGGGGCTTCTGGATCGCGGGCCTTGCGGGCGAAGCTGAAGGCAGCCTCTTCGAGGCGTCGTTGACAGGCCCGCTCGGGCTGGTCCTGGGTGCCGAGGAAAAAGGCCTGCGAAGACTGATACGCGAGCAGTGCGATCAGCTGCTCAGGATTCCCCTGCCGGGGAGTGTGGAAGCGCTGAACGTATCCGTGGCCACCGGTATCGCCTTGTTCGAGGCCTTGCGTCAGCGCCGGCAATAAACCTCAGGCGGCTTTCTTCTCGCCTTCCTCATCCGGTTGTTTGTTGTCGTAGACGAACACTTGGCCGCAATACTCACATCGACCCTCACCCTTGGATACATTGATGTACACCAGCGGGTGCTGGCCGTTGGCCGAACAGGACACAACGGGATGACGGACTCGAATCTCGGATTTCAACGGCGATCCCTCCTGCGCGGTTTTGCAGCGCCGGCGGATTGTGTCGAACCCTGCTTTCGTGTCAAGCTTGGCCATCCTTGCGGAAGGGGTCGTGAATGAGGCACAAGGATCGCATTCTCA